>JAWLGC010000127.1:0-6291 GCA_041685265.1 Desulfomicrobiaceae bacterium
CACGAGATGGGATTTGCCAGGGAGGTTGGAGACTGTGTCATATTCATGGACCAGGGACGGATCATCGAACAATCCGCTACAGAAGATTTTTTTACCAACCCGAGACAGAATCGAACCCGGGCTTTTCTGGACAAGATTCTGTAACTCCCGCCCCAAACGAGAACCCAAGGAGGTCTTCATGCGAACCGCTTCCCGAATCATCTGCCCTTTCCTTATTCTGGCCATGATGCTCGGATTCGCCGTCTCAGCTTCGGCAAAAAGTCTGCAGCATCAGCTTTCCCAGGAGAGCGCGCTGGAGCAGGTCCTCAAGCGCGGCACTCTCCGCATCGGTTTCTCCACCTTTGTCCCCTGGGCCATGAAGGACAAAACCGGAAAATTCGTGGGTTTTGAAATCGACGTAGCCACCCGCCTGGCCAAAGACATGGGCGTGAAACCGGAGTTCGTCCCCACCAAGTGGTCCGGAATCATTCCTGCTCTGCTGACCGGCAAATTCGACATTATCATCGGAGGTATGGGCATTCGCCCCGAGCGGAACCTGAAAGTCAATTTTAGCATCCCCTACGAATTCTCAGGCATGTCCCTGGTGGCTAACAAAAACACCGCTTCGGGGAAGACCTCCCTTGAGGCCTTTAATTCCCCGAACGTGACCATCTCCGCGCGGATCGGTACGACTGCGGCTTCCGCCGCCAAAACCCACCTGCCCAAGGCCACACTGCGGCTGTTCGACGATGAGGCCCAGGCCCTGCAGGAAGTGCTCAACAACCGGGCCGACGCCATGGTCAGCTCAGAGCCGTTCCCTGCTTTTCAGTCCATCAAGCACCCGAAAAAACTCTACCTGCCCCTGGCCGGGGAGACCTTCACCCAGGAGCCCATCGGATTTGCCATCCGCAAAGGGGATGTTGACTTTCTCAACTTCCTGAACAACTGGATTCTGGTTACAGACGCCGAAGGGTGGCTCAAAAACCGTCACGCCTTCTGGTTCAAGACGATGGACTGGGAATCCGACCTGAAATAACAGCAAGGGGCGGCCCCGTTCACGGAGCCGCCCCGAATATCTCTCCATCCTACAAAAAAGGATTTCCCCTTGATTCCGCGCAAGACTCGCCTGACCACTCTGGACTTCATTCTCCTGCTTCTGCTCGGAATCGGAATCTTCGCCCTGGCGGCCAAGATACAGTCCGGCCTGGAATACAGCTGGAACTGGTCGGCCATTCCCCAGTTCCTGTTCCGATTCGATCCCGAAACCAATTCCTGGCACGCCAACCTGCTCGTCCAGGGACTGTTGACCACCATCCGGATCAGCCTGTGGGCCACACTCCTGGCCTCGATTTTCGGCATAGGGGCCGGACTGCTGCGCACCAGCGGGTCACTGTACCGTCGGATGCTGGGCAGAACCTATGTGGAGCTGTGCCGTAATCTGCCCCCTCTGGTCCTGATCTTCATTTTTTACTTTTTCCTCAGCGACCAGATCATGCCGTTGCTGGGAATCCAGGACATGCTGCGGGACAGCTCGCCGATGGTGCGCAACGTGGTAGAAATACTTTTTGCTCCACCGGCCAGAATCGAATCCTTTCTGACGGCCGTGGTCACCCTTGCCCTGTACGAGGGGGCATACATCACTGAAATTGTGCGCTCCGGCATCCAGTCCGTTCCCAGAGGACAATGGGAAGCGGCCTACTCCCTGGGGTTGAGCCGCTGGCATCGGATGCGACACATCATCCTGCCCCAGGCCCTGAAAAAAACCATCCCCCCCATGGCCGGTCAGTTCATCTCCACCATCAAGGACTCGGCCATTGTGTCGATCATCTCCATTCAGGAGTTGACCTTTCAGGGCATGGAGCTCATGGCCGCCACCTATCTCACCTTCGAGGTCTGGATCACGGTCACCATTCTCTACCTGCTTTTGACCCTGACCTGCTCCCTGCTGTCCAGAAAGCTGGAGCTTGCACTGCGACGCGGCGAATAAGCCGGCTCCGAGCAAGATCCGCATACTTGTTTTAAGAAGCAGGAGATAATACTCCAGCCCTTTAAGAAGATTTCCGTTTCCCTCTCAATCGCTCTGAAGCTTACCCTATGGAAACCGAAGGAACATGAAGCGAGACCATCTCAGATTCGACGCCAATGACTCCCCGCCGCTGTATATGTGCATTGTCATGGCTCTCACCCATGTCCTACTCATTTTCGACGGCATCATCTTCATCCCCAATGTTCTTGGCAAGACCGCAGGCATCCCCTCGACAACCCTGCAGTTCATCACGTTCGGAGCAATTCTGGTGTCCGCGCTGTTCACCTTCGTGCAAAGCAGACACTCATTCGGTATCGGGGCCGGATTTATCCTTTTCACCGGGTCATACAGCGCCTTTCTTCTCTGCTCCGTCGATGCCGTGAGCATGGGCGGCCTCCCCCTGCTCGCTTCCATGTCCCTGCTCACGGTTCCACTTGTCTTTCTTTACACCTTTTTCATCCGCTTTTTCCGACACATCATCACACCGGCGGTCGGCGGGGTGGTCATTCTGCTTATCGCCATCTCCCTCGTGCCCATCGGCCTCGAACTCTGGACCGGCAACGGAGATGCTGCCACTGCTCATGTCCGGCTGGGCATAGGCGCGATAACCGTTCTGTCCCTGACCCTGCTCATGCTGTTTGGAAGCACGATTCTCAGGCTGTGGAGCCCGATCATCGCCATGGCTGCAGGTTACGGTACAGCCTGGTCCACCGGGGAACTCCATTTCAAACATGCCCTGCACGCCGCCTGGATCGGCCTGCCCCCCGTGTCAGCCTGGCCGGGCCTGGAGACCGGTATTTCCGGAGTGCACATTCCCCTGCTGTTCGCCTTTTCCATGGCCATGCTCGCCAGCATGATCGAAAATACCGGCAACATCATGCTGGTCCAGCAGATCTCCCAACGGGACTTCCGTAGAGTCTCCTACTACCGCGTACAGGGAGGGCTGTACTGCGACGGACTGAGTAAGATCGCCGCCGCCCTGCTCGGAACGGCCGTACCTTCCACCTACTGCGACAACCTGCCCCTCATCGAAATGACCGGCGTGGCTGCCCGCAGAGTCGGCACTTTTGGCGCCGTCATCCTGCTCGGACTGGCATTCATGCCCAAGGTCAGCGGGATCATCCTGGACATGCCCGGACCGGTCATCGGCGGCTTTATCATCGTTATGGCCGCCCTGCTGTTCCATGCCGGATTCGGGCTGGTGACCATGACCAGACTCAACAACCAGCACGGCCTCATTCTCGGACTGTCCCTGATGGTCGGGCTGGTAGCGGAAAGCGGCTCCTTTTTTCCCGGCCTGGTGCCGGCCACACTCTCCCCTCTCCTGCAGAACAGCGTGGCTGTAGGGGGATTCACCGCTTTCCTGCTCAGCACCCTGGCCTATGTGGCACCCAAAAAAACACTGACAGGAGTCTTCAGGGCCGATCTGACCGAACTCCCGGCCTTGCAGCAGCTTCTCCATACCGGCAGAGAGAAACTCGGATTGACCTCGGACATCTATAACGAGCTCTCCCTATGCTGCGAGGAGATCTTCTGTCATATGTCTGCAGATGACCCGAAGGACCGGGAACGAAAACTGAGTGTCAGGATTTCGAAAACCGAAGACGGCTATTTCACGGAAATCGTATGCGGACACCAAATGGACGACATCAACAACTTTGCCGTCCCCGAAAGCTTCTTCAATGCCAGACCCGAGGAACTCAACCAGCTCGGTTTGATCCTTTTCTCCAAGTACGCCCGCGAAGTGAAGCACACCGAGATCTCCGGGTACTCCTATATCTCCTTCCTGATCTGAGGACGAAAAAAAGCGGAGGTCGTACAACATTGATACGACCTCCGTCTGACTCCCTAAAAAAGTACTCCGGTCTTTGGCGGAAACGGCGAAAAAAAATCAAAAGGAAAAACAGGCCTTGAATTCGTTCCTGTTTCCCTTGCGTGTATAACTACACGCATCTGCCATCTGCGTCGCCAAAAAGATTCCCAGCCCGCCCACGGTTCGCTCATCCATGTCCGCCTGCACATCGGGATCATCCTTGGCCAGGGGGTCGAAATGGACACCCCAGTCACACAGGCGCAGGCAGAATGAACCGCTCTGACCGGAATCGTCCGATTCCACGGAACAGCAGATTTCCAGATCTCCTCCCCCATCGGGGTAGGCATAGCTCCCCACGTTGACCAGCAATTCCTCCAGCACCAGATCCAGCTTCATGGTCAAGGTCGGCGGAACCCCCAGGGCCTCCGCCCGGGCGCCGACAAAGGCCCGGGCTTCCTCCAACCGTTCCACACTGGCCGGTATATGGAGCGCAATATTATCCTCCACAATCAGGACCCCGCTATATCATCGAAGCTCGGAACTATTGTGAACATGGCCTGAAATCCGGAAATGCGAAACACCTCTTCAACCATTCCCGTCAATCCGCAGAACCTGAGATCTCCTCCCTTGCTCTTGAGCTTCTTGGCCGACGCGAGAATGCTCCGCAATCCAGCGGAACTGATATACTCGAGCCCGGCAAAATCCACAACGACATTGGTTTTTCCCTGATCAAGAAAGTCGGCACACGCTTTTTCGAATTCGGGTGCAGTGAGGGCGTCCATTCTCCCCTCCACCGAAACAAGCATGCAGGCCCCTTTCATTTCATTGGCAATCTTCATTCCAGTACTCCTTATTTCGCGCTTGTAGTTCCCAGATAGGTCATGGCCAGCATGGTAATGTCGTCGGACTGCTCCGCTCCGGCCGTAAATGTCTTGATACCCGCATCCACTTCTCTGATAATCTCGGCCGCTGAGGCCTGCGGATTGGCGGCAAGATCCTCCAACAACCGCTCTTCCGTATACAGGTCACTGTCCCGGTTCATGGCCTCGGTCACACCATCTGTGTAGATGAAGAGCCTGTCTCCCGGGCTGAAATGCATTGTCCCCGTGCTGTAGGTCATCCCCTCCATGGCCCCGGCCATTGGTTCGCAGGCAGAGGGGACCCACTCGACCGCTCCCGCGGCCTGAACATACAGAGGCGGATTATGTCCGGCATTGGCATACCGGACCTCGCCGTTTCTGACATCGAGCACAGCCAGAAAAAGGGTCACAAACATGCACGAGTCATTTTCCTCAGCCAGATCGTCATTAACCTTGGCCAGCACCTCGCCGGGTTCCAGGCCGGTTTCGGCCACCACCTTCAGCAGCGTCTTGGTCACGGCCATGAACAATGCCGCTGGAACCCCCTTTCCTGAAACATCTCCGACCAGAAAACAGAAGTGATTGTCATCCACGAAGAAAAAGTCGTACAGATCTCCGCCGACCTCCCGGGCCGGCTCTATGGACGCAAAGATGTCGAACTCGCAGCGATCCGGAAATGCGGGAAAGAGCTTGGGCAGAATGCCCATCTGGATCTCCCTGGCAATGGACAATTCGGATTCGATACGCTCCTTGGCCGCCGTGGTTTCGGTAAGATCAGCGATGTAGGACTTCAAAGAGGTGCGCATGGTCTGAAAGGAACCGGCCAGTTCTCCGACCTCGTCCCGGGAAGAAACTTGGGGCAACTGCAGATCCAGATTGCCCGAAGCGATTTCTCGGGCCGCAGTCGTCAGCAGTCGGAGCGGTCTGGTGATGGCCCTGGAAAGCAAGAGAATAAGCCCGGCCAGAAGCCCGATCCCCGCAATTCCCATGCCGGACATGACCGAACTCAACCGGCTCACATCCGCAAACAGTTCGGCCTTGGGGAATACCAGGCCGAATGACCAATGCTGCATGGGCAACGGAAGATAATATACAAACACGCTTCCAAGTCCTTGAAACCCTGCGAGTTCGACAAACCCTTTGTCCCCCTTGCGCATCCTCCGGCCGAGCTCCCGCAGTTCGGGCAAACCGAGCTCCTCGGCACGGCTGAATATGGTCTCGTTCATGACCAGGTCGCTGTCCGGGTGGGAAATATATGCCCCGTATCTGGAGAGCAGAAACCCGTACCCCGTATCACAGACCTCAATCTCCGAGACCAGATCCTGAAGCCAGCCAAGAGAGATATCCGCCGTGACCACGCCGACCAGCCTCCGCTGCCCGTTCTCCTCCCGGTAGAAAGGAGCGGAATATGTGGTGATCAGCGCACCTCCCCCGCCTTCGTCGAAGTAAGGCTCCGTCCATATCGATTCTCCGAGTTCCCGGGGCAGCTGGTACCAGTCCTTGTAGAAATACTGATAGCCCTCTCCCCCGAGAATGGTGGAAACGACCCCGCCGTTCATCCGGTAATGATACGGTGCAAAATACTTTCGGTACGGATCGAACCTGTATGCCTC
>JAWLGC010000128.1:0-6277 GCA_041685265.1 Desulfomicrobiaceae bacterium
CTGCTGACCTCCCTGGAATTCAGGGAAATGGCGGCAACCATCCCAGGCTACGACACGAAACACAGCGGGAAGATGGTCTACCCCGGCAAAGATTAAAATCTGAAACCTCCCGAACGGGAGGTTTTTTTATTGCCTCATGCCACCTCTGAACATCTATTGAAAAAACTCTTTTTTGGTGACGAACATGGCCTTTCTGCTCTCTCTTATGATCCCCTACTCCCTGTGGAGGTAAGCGATGGATATCCTGCTGTGCATCGACGATACGGACAACCTGGAAAGCGTGGGTACAGGCGAACTGGCTGAAAACATGGCCGAGGGCATCCGATCCCGCTTCGGCGGGATATGCTCGGCCATCACCCGGCACCAGCTCTATGTACATGAAGACATTCCCTATACCTCCCACAACAGCTCCATGTGTTTCAGGGCGGCCATCGCCCCCGAGGAACCGATTTTTGTTGGCAATGAGGTCAAGACCGTATTTCTGGACGGAAAAGCCGTGGCCCTGGTAGACGAGCAGGAAGGAAAGCCGAATGTCCGGTGGCGGACACTCAGCAAGCGGGAACTGAAGGTCTACTGAGATGAAGAAATATTTCAAACCGGGCAGGAACGGAAAACCGAACTTTCTGTACGGCCGGGAAGGGGTTGCGGAGGCAGCCGCCTGTGCCGAAGCATGCGGCCGTTTTCTCCCCGACGACGAAGATGAACAGATGGCCGACGAACCTGTCTCCTGCTACAACTGCAAACGGCGCAGGTGGACCAGGGAGGGATTCGAATGCCTGATAGATGATTTTGGGTAGGAGTAGAACTCCAGCCAATAATCGTTTTACCAAAAAAAGTTGCTATATAATCGCTTTCCCAGAAAAACATCTTATTGTAATCATTTTTCATATAGAATAACAGTTTTACCAGGCCAGGCAGACGGAATACTCATGAACGTCATGCCCGGCCAGATCCGGAGCAGTATCTCAAACACACAACACCTCCCGACACCCTACCGAATTCCGAGGTTGCCATGGTCTCGTCACCCAAACCAGTCGGCTATACAGCCATCACGGCCCGCTACGACCTGGAAGTCATTCCCAACCGGCACGCATCCTTCATCTCCCATTCGAGCACACACCGCACCAACCTCATCGGAGACGAGATCGAAGAAATCTATCCGACCAGGTACTGGCCCGGCGACGCCCTCGGAGCACACCTGGAATTCGCCCTCAAATATGATGGAACCAACCTTGCTCTCCTGGCCGCTCTGTTCAACAAGGCTCCGGAATCAGATATTCTTGAGTACGTTCTTTCCAAACCCACCGGGAAATATACCAGAAGGATATGGTTTCTTTACGAATTCCTTACAGAAAAACAACTACCTCTCGATGACCTGCAGCAGGGCAACTACATCACCCTGCTCGAACCCGACGAATACTATACCTCCGGTTCCCAAAAGGTCTTCCGCCAGCGGATCATCAACAACCTCCCCGGCAACGGTAACTTCTGCCCACTGATCCGACGAACCGAAGTTCTGCGGCAATTTGAAACCGCGGATCTCACGGAATCCTGCAGAAAGAAGCTGGCCTCCTACCCTCCGGAACTCCTGCAACGGGCCCTTGGCTATCTCTACACCAAGGAAACCAAGTCATCCTTTGGAATCGAGCACGTCACCCCGAATGCATCCCGAACGGAACGGTTTGTGGCTCTCCTCAAGTTGGCAGAAGAAAAAGACTTCTGTGAAAAAGAACTTCTTCTCGACCTCCAGAACCGCATCGTGGACCCCAGATTCAGGGACTCCGGTTACCGAACGAACCAGAACTACATCGGTGAGACCATTGCCTGGCGAGGAGAACATATTCATTATGTCTGTCCAAAACCCGAAGACCTTTCCGGCCTGATGAAAGGGTTGCTTGCAGCCCACAAACAAATGGAGGCGCACAACATGCCGGCGGTGCTCCATGCCGCAGTCATCGCCTACGGATTTGTTTTTCTGCACCCCTTCGAAGACGGTAACGGCAGAATTCACCGTTTCCTGATCCACAATATTCTTGCCAGACGACATTTCTCTCCAGAGGGAATCATGTTTCCCATCTCAGCGACCATGCTCAAAAACATCAAGGACTATGACAAGTCGCTGGAAACATTTTCACGCAGGCTCATGCCTCTCGTGGAGTACTCCCTCGATGACATGGGGACCATGACCGTAAGCAATGAAACAAAAAACTGGTACCGATTCATGGACATGACCCCTCAGGCCGAAGCCCTTTACACATTCGTGGACCGGACCATCGAGATGGAACTCCTCAATGAGTTGGAATTCCTGGCCAGATACGACAAAACCAAAAAAAGTATCCAGGAAATCGTGGACATGCCGGACAGGAAAATAGACCTCTTCATCCGGTGCTGTCTGCAAAACAACGGGCGGCTTTCAGCAAAAAAACGGACAAATTTTTTCCAGTTTCTGACCGAAGAAGAAATTACAGGTATGGAACAGGCGGTTCAAGACTCATATAACAAAAGTTATGGTGGGGATACGTAACTAAAGTTACGCACCTGGCCCTGACTGGTGCACTTAAGTGCAACGCTTATAATCTTCAGCTGTCATTCCCGTGAAAACGGGAATCTCAGACTTGTGGGCAATGACGGGCGTTGCCACCGGCGCTAAGATTCCCGCGTCCGCGGGAATGACAGCCTCTCATACGGCTGGTATCTGCTGAGTGCATAACTTCAGTCACAACTCTTTGACTTTCATCAAGAGATAAAATATGCTCTTTTATATAGATTTTTAACAACAAAAGATCGTATTTTAGCTACTAAAAAAATGACCAGATTCTCCCTCATCACCCCTCCAGACGTCTCCCGAACCCTGGCCGACCGCATCAGGGAGCTTCGGCTGGCCAAAAACTGGAAGCAGAAAACCCTGGCCGAGCGATCCGGTGTGAGCGAAGGTTCCCTGAAACGGTTCGAGCAGACCGGCAAAATCTCGCTGGAGAGTTTCCTGCAGCTCGCCTTCACCCTGGGCAGGCTTGATGAAATCAATGAGCTGCTCAAGCCGCCACCGGCGAGATCCATGAAGGAACTTGAGGAAATGGAGCGAAAAAAAGTCAGAAAACGGGGCTCGGCTTGAAAAAACTCAACGTATTTCTACATAGGGAAAATGACGACCGCCTGCTGGTAGGGCAACTCGGAGAGTCGGAACACCGCATCTTCTTCGAATACGATCCGGCATTTCTTGCTGATCCCCTTTGGCTCTCTCCGTTCAAACTCCCTCCGGAACCGGGTCTTCACGAGCACCGGGACCTTGGTTTCGGACCCCTCTTCGGACTGTTCGACGACTCCCTTCCCGACGGCTGGGGGCTGCTGCTCATGGATCGCTTTTTCCGTAAAAACGGAATCGATCCTGCCCGCATTTCACCGCTGGACCGGCTGGCCTATCTCGGCAGTGACACCATGGGAGCACTCACCTACCAGCCTGCCATGCCCAAAGAGCAGGACAACTCCCTTCTGGACCTTTCCCTGCTTGCCCGCGAGTCCCAAAACATCCTGACCGGCAAAACCGAAACCGTTCTTCCCCAGCTGATGCGTGCCGGAGGCAGTCCAGGCGGTGCCCGTCCTAAAGTGCTCGTCGGCCTGTATGGAGCAGATCTTATTTCCGGAGAGGGAGATCTGCCGGAAGGATTCGAACACTGGATCGTCAAATTTTCCGGCCAACATGACTTCGCTGACTCGGGACCACTGGAGTATGCCTACTCCCTGATGGCAGAGGCCGGCGGGATTCCCATGCCGGACACACGACTTTTCGAAACCGATAACGGAGGACCGTTTTTCGGAACAAAACGATTCGACAGAAGAAAAAACCGGCGAGTCCATGTCCACACCTTCGGCAACCTCATTCACGCCAACTTCAGAATCCCCGGCTCCGATTACGAAGACCTGTTCAAGGTCATCAACATCCTGACCCGCAGCAGGCAGGACCTCCTCACCGGTTTCAGGCTGATGGTATTCAACATTCTGACTCATAACCGAGACGACCATGTCAAAAACTTCGCCTTCCTCATGGACGACAACGGAGACTGGCGACTCGCCCCAGCCTACGACCTCACCTATGCCCCCGGACCGGGCGGTGAACATACGCTGACAGTTCTCGGTGAAGGCAGGTCTCCGAATAGAAAGCAGGTCACCGCCCTTGGTACGAAGGTCGGATTGAAACGAACTGAAATAGACGAAACCATAGATCAGATAGCCGAAACGGTCTCGAACTGGCCGAGGCATGCCCGGACAGCCGGAGTCTCTCGAAAAACGGAAAAGTTCATCGCATCAATGCACGCACACGTTCAGTCTTTCTTTTAACTCCCCCGGCAACTCAAGGAGAAATGTAACTATTCAGGTCCCCGTTTTGGGATTAAGAGGATTATGCTCCTCTGTCGCAGGGTTACAGGATTATTCGGCCTCTGACCATAATCCCTTTTATCCTTCTACTCCCTATAATCCCTTATTTTTTTATCCAAGGTGAATAGTTACTACCATTTTTACTTTATATTGATCCCACAGACCAGCCGCACCGTACCCTTAGATCCCTTTCTTTCTCTCACCTTCCCTGGATTCCAGCCCCCGATCGTGGTCGAGGGCAGGCTGTTCGCTGGAATGACAGCCTTGACCAGGGACGTTGCTGAAAATGTCATCCCTGCGAACGCAGGGATCCAGGGGAGGGAGAAGCGTTGAAAGAGGTGAAAGGTATGACGGTCAAAACAAAGTAAAAATGGTATAACATAACAACGAAATGCCGGCCTCCGTATTCACGGAGACCGGCATTTCGTTGTTCATCACTGCAGCCCTTCCTTCTTCTCTGCGTTTCTTCCTCTGCGCCTCTGCGGCTCGAGGCCCGGCTTCGGACCGGGCGTGAAAACGCATCATAAAGCAGGCATGCGCCAGATTTAGATACCCGCCTTCCTGGCTTCTGCAATGTACACATCCTTCAGCCGGGTGGCCACGGGACCGGGCTTGCCGCCGGAGAGTTCCACCCCCTCGATCTCCACCACGGGGCAGACAAAGGTGGTGGCTGCGGTGATAAAGGCCTCGGCCGCATTTTTGGCTTCCTCGATGGTAAAAGGACGCTCTTCCAGGGTCATGCCCGTCTCTTCCACCAGCTTGAGAACTGATGCACGGGTGATGCCGGGCAGGATGGAATTGGACAGATTGCGGGTGATGATGGTTCCCTCTTTGGTAACGATGTAGGCGTTGCAGGAGGACCCTTCGGTCACGAACCCGTCCTGAACCAGCCAGGCGTCGTCTTTGCCTTCGGCCTTGGCAGCCATCTTGGCCATGCTTGGGGCCAGAAGCTGTACGGTCTTGATGTCCCGGCGGCCCCAGCGGATGTCCGGAACGGCGATAACCTTGATGCCCTTGGCGGCAACAGGGCTGTCCACCAGGGGCTTGGCCTGGGTGAACAGAACCATGGTCTGGGGCACATCCTTGGCGGGATACACGAAATCGCGGTCTCCCGGGTTCCCACGGGTGATCTGCAGGTAGATGCCGCCTTCCTTGAGGTCGTTACGGGACACCAGCTCGCGGTGGATGGCCAGGAGTTCCTCTGCGCTGACCGGCA
Organism: Desulfomicrobiaceae bacterium; assembly: GCA_041685265.1. Lineage (GTDB taxonomy): Bacteria > Desulfobacterota > Desulfovibrionia > Desulfovibrionales > Desulfomicrobiaceae > JAWLGC01. The sequence goes on from JAWLGC010000128.1 coordinate 5,591, forward strand.
TTTCCATACCCACTTCGCCCAGGGAACGTTTCAGACGGGCAATATGCCCTTCAAACTCCAGAATCCTGCCGTCCACGACTGCGGTGACTTCATAGATTCCGTCCGCGAACAGGAATCCGCGATCAAAAACGGATACGGTGGCTTCTTCTTCAGGGATGTAGTTCCCGTTCACATATACGATACGGCTCATTTTTTATCTCATGTTATAATGTAATTAACCCCAGAGTTCTTTCATCGGGGGATGGACGCCTTCCAGGTCATACGCCAGTCCGTGCTCCCGGTCTTCAGCCAGCAGCAGCGGTCCATCCAGGTCCGTCACTGCGGCGTCCTGGGCCACCAGCACCGCCGGGGCCATGGCCAGGGAGGAGCCGACCATGCAGCCGACCATGATCTGATACCCCTGCTCGATGGCAGCCTGCTTCAGGGCCAGGGCCTCGGTCAGACCGCCGGTCTTGTCGAGCTTGATGTTGATCATATCATACTTGCCCTTGAGACCGGGCAGGGAAGCCCGGTCATGGCAGGATTCGTCGGCACACACGGGCAGGACCCGATCCAGCTCCAGAAGAGCGTCGTCGGCTCCGGCGGGCAGGGGCTGCTCCACCATATCCACACCGAGCCGGACCAGGACCGGGGCCATTTCCCGGTACACCTCGGCAGTCCACCCCTCATTGGCGTCCACGATGATCC
>JAWLGC010000129.1:0-6093 GCA_041685265.1 Desulfomicrobiaceae bacterium
CCGACGGAAATTCCGAGAACCGTTCCTGCCATTGCTGACTCCTTCCTATTCGATCTCGATACGCGTCACTGTGACGCTCATCGCATTTTCCTCATCCGGTTTCGGGACGCGCACCAGTCGGGCCACGACGCGGCTGACCATACTTCCGGACACACCGACCATCTCGGCCGTAAAGACCGTGCTGCGCACTGCGGTCATCTCCGGAGCGATCTGCACGTCCGCGTACCCCGGCATCCTGTTCCGGTACCAGTCCGGTTCACCCAGAAAATCAAAATGCATGGGCTCTCGTCGGTAGGAGATCATGGCCCTGGCCACCTCCAGGCGGGCGTCCCTGTCCCAATCTCCCTGAACCAGGGCCTGCAGGACATCCTCTTCGGCAGTATTGATGTTCACTGCCCCGGGCCCCTGAACGCGGACCAGGTCCGCCAGGCCCGGCATTCCGGCGCGACCCTGAAACAGGTCCCGGGTGATCCCGCGTATCAGACGGAGTTCTCCGAGAAACTGAAACGGGCCGTCGGCCGGCTCGTAGGGAAGAGCCAGTCCCTGATAGCCCCCCCCTTCCTCACCTTCGCCCTCCCCGGCAGCCGCCTGATCCGGGTCGAGCCAGTCCGTGACCGCATCGGCCAGATCTTCGGCCTCCTCCTCTTCCAGGCCAAGGGCCGGGCCCTGCAGAAGACGAACAAACGCATCCCGGTATGTGGGACGGACCCGCCCCGTATCATCCACCAGCAGGTGCAAAGGAAACCTGGCAGACGCATCCGCGATCCGGCCCCGAATCTCTCCGGTGGACAATTCCGGCATGGGCACGAGATCCTGTCCGGCAGGGTCGCCCCACGCCTCACCCGGATGATCGGACGGGAGATCCTGCTCCAGATCCTCCCGAGTGTCCGCGTCCACAAGGGCCGCAGCAAAATGCACCCCGGACAGGGCCAGACTCCGGGCCCGCGACCCGCCGGAAAACGCGGCCAGAGATCCGTAATCGACCCGCATGGACTGGACCGTCTCCATGACCGCGACCACCAGCACCGTGATCATGAGCAGGCACAGGATCAGGACCGCGCCCGACTCGCTACGGGGTTGCGGGGTTCGTTTCATTTTGCTCTCCCCACCACTGCGGGCGGACCGTAAAAGCGACCCGCCGGACCGGTTCCCCGTCTCTGCCGAGAACAAGGGTAAACCGGATCAGTTCCGGTATCAGCGGAAGATCCTCCCCTTCGGGCGGCCAGGACACCAGCGTCTGCCCGTCGGGGCCGACACAGGAAAGATTCAGCTCCCGGACCCCCTCGACCAGTTCGACCTCCTGGACGGGCCAGTCTCCCTTGAGACCGGAATATACGACCTGCCGCCTGACAAGGGACCGTTCCCGAAGCAGGTAGGCAACCCGGACCGTTTCCCGGTGCGGGAAACGGTCTGAAAACGCGAGCAAATTCACCGAAGAGAACTCCATGAACACCGGGTCCTCGCCGTTCAGGTCTCGAACATCCCGGAGCCGAAAGGGGGGCAGCTCCGGCTGCTCCGCACCGGTTGCGTTCTGCTCCTTTTCGGTCTGCGACGGAGCAGTCACCCCGAGCAGGTCCACCCTGATCCGCTCCGTGCCGAGCCGGAGCATGCGCATGGCCCGTTGCCCCTGCTCCACATCCGCAGCCACATCCAGCGTCTGGGCGTACACCCCGAACAGGATGGAAAAAATGACCCCGGTCAGCAGCAGAGCGACCATGATCTCCAGCAGGGTGAAGCCGGAAGAGGAAAATTTCCGCACCATTTTGTCCATACTCCTGGAGCACTCCACCTACATCCCTTTGCGAAGCACCAGCCGTTCCAGGACCTGTACCGGCTCCCGCTCCCTTCTCTTGAAAAATACCCGTACCGTGAGCTTTGCCAGCCGGTCCGCATCGGTCTCCTCCAGCTCGGCGCTCCAGCCGTAGTCGGGCTCGAGCCCGCCGAAATCCCCTTCATCTCCATAAAAATCCTCAAGGTCCCGGACCAGAATCTCGTCCATCACGGAGTCGGCCAGAACAGCGGCCGTGGTGCGGGTCTGTGAATCGATCAGGGAGGACTGGGACTCTCCGGCCATACGCACCACCGCGCTCAGGGACACGGCCAGGATAACCAGGGCCACCAGAACCTCCATCAGGGAAAACCCGTTCTTCGGAATCGCCAGGTCGTCTCCATTCACAAAGCCACCTCCCCGGACACGGTCATGGTCGGATTGAAGGCCTTGATGGTCAGAACACGACCCCGGTCCTCGCCGGAGCGGATCATAAGCGAGGCGGGCGTCCCCAGCCCATTGGAGAAAAAAGAAAGAATCGCCCTGCCCTCCCGGACCGTATCCATTCCTTCAAGCGCAACCCCGCTCAAACGGACCGAGGCAGGCAGCTCGCGCAGAACCACGTCCATATCCGGATCGTCCTTTCCGGCAGTGCCATCCTCGCAGGGCCCTGCTCCCAGCCGCCCCCGGTCAAGATCGAAAATCACGCACCAGGTCCGCCCCGAGATAAGGGCCTCACTCCGGGCCCGGTCCACTTCGGCCATGGCCATACGCACGGCCGAGCGCAGGTCGTCCCCGAGCAGCCCCGAACCGACCCGGGGGATGACCACGCCCATGACCAGCCCGATAATGAGCATGACCATGACCAGCTCGAGCAGAGTGAACCCCCTATTCGAGCTCCCAGCTCCGGATGTCCGCATTGACGTCCTCCCCGCCTTCCTCGCCGTCGGCTCCCAGAGAGATCACCCCGAAATCGGCCTGTTCCAGCGGACTCAGATACACGTACTCGTTGCCCCAGGGGTCCAGGGGAACCTTCTGGATATAGCCCCGGGCCGGGTAATTGGCCGGAACCCGGCCGATGCTCGGCTTTTCCACCAGCGCACCCAGTCCCTGCTCCGTGGACGGATAGAACCCGTTGTCCAGCTTGAACTTGCGCAGGGCCGTGGACAGACTTTCGATCTGCAGGGTGGCCTTGACCACCCGGGCCTTGTCCGGCTCGTCCATGAGCCGGGGCACGATCAACCCGGCCAGAATGCCGAGGATGATGATCACCACCATGATCTCGATCAGGGTGAACCCGTCCTGCCCTTTGAGTCTTCTTTCTCTTTGCATATATTATTCACCAACGTTCCTTGAAAAACACACCAAACCGGGCTATAAAATTCCTTAACCCTTAACCCTTAACCCTTAACCCTTAACCCTTAACCCTTAACCCTTAACCCTTAACCCTTAACCCTTAAAACTTAACCCTTAAAACTTAACCCTTAACCCTTAAAACTTTTTCACAATCCCAACCACAAACGTTCTTCCATCCTTTGTCAGTTCCACGGAGCCCTCGCTGATGGCGACCACACGATATCCGGAAACGGCATCCCCCTCATGGACGATATGATCATCGATCACGGCCAGACGCCCTTGCGGACGGTCATTCCAAACGATTGCTCCGACACGAAGATCAATTTCTGAAACAGGTTGCACCGCAATGGTCTTAGGCACACGTTTTTCCGGCGGCGGAGCATCGGCCACCGGGTCAAAGGCGAACTCGTCGTCTACGATATCTCCCTGCAACCCTTTTACATTCCTGTTCAATTCCGTAAGCCGCTGTTCAAGAACATTCAGGGCCGCTGCAACTCCGGCATCATCAGCAGGAACACCCTCCCGGGCATCCGAGATCGGAGGCCGACTGTCCGTCGCGGGAACCTCGACCCCGTTTTCAGAAACAACGGTCTGCATGGACGATGCTGCCGGCCGGTTGCTCCCGTCGGCAACAAAAGACGATGAAACAGCTTCGATTGTACCCGGCTCATGGGTACCGATGCCTGCCGCAAACAGAACCAGGCCGAACAGGGCTGCTGCAGCCACCGGAAAAGGACCGCGCACGGGCGAACCTGCCGGATAAAGAAGCGGAGAAAACACCGGATCACAAGCCAGGCGTTGAACCTCGGCCCGGCCGATGCGACCGCTCCCCCGCTCACCGCCGTCTCGCAGCAGGTGGCCGCAGATCTGATTGATCAGCCGGGGAGTTCCTCCGGCGACCTTCCAGATCGTATGCAGGGCGGCCCGGGAGAATATCGCTTTCCGGGCACCGGCCAGCCGCAGTCGATGCTCCACATACAGGACTGCCTCCCGTTTGGTCAGGGGAGAAAGTGCAATCCGGTTGCCGAGACGCTGATTCAATGAGGAAAACCTGGGCCGGCGCAGGGTTTCCTGAAACTCCGACTGCCCGGACAGCACCACCTGCAGGAGATGTTCCCCGCTTTCCTGGACATTACTCAAAATGAGCAGAAACTCGAGCACGTCCGGGCCGAGCAGATGGGCCTCGTCAATAAACAGAACCACGGGACGGCGCTCCCGGAAGTGGCGCTCAAGAAAGCCGCGCAGGGCCCGGACCACCTCACCCGAAGATCCGGCTCCCCCTTCCTGGCCGAACTCGTGCAGGATCTGCTCCCCGAATTCATGCGCGGTCAAAAAAGGATTGCCAAGATATCCCATAACGAACTCGCCCCGGTGCCGCTCCTGGACCGTGCGACAGACCGTGGTCTTGCCCAGTCCGATGGCTCCCATAACCAGCACCAGACCGGCCCGCTCGATAATGGCCCGGGAAACAAGCTCCACTGCCCGGCGATGCCGGACCGAGGGGAAAAAACTCGCCGGATCCGGGGCTCCCCGGAAGGGGTTGCGCTGCAACCCGTAACGACTGGAGATCATGACGCCCTCCTACCGAATCAGGTGGCTCATCTCGAAAATGGGCAGCATCACGGCCAGAACCACGAACCCGACCACTCCGCCCAGAACCAGAATGAGCACCGGTTCGAGCAGCGAGGTGAGCACCGTGAGCCTGGTGGCCACTTCCTGCTCCGCAGAGTCCGCCACCTTGAACAGCATCTGCTCCAGGTGCCCGCTCTGCTCGCCTGCCCCGATCATCTGGATGACCGTGGCCGGAAAGATGTTCCGCCGGGACAGGGGAGCGACCAGACTCTCCCCCTCGCTCACTTCCTGACGCACCTCGTCCAGGGCCCCGGCCATGACATCGTTGTCCACCACGTTGCGGACAATGGAAAAAGCGGTCAGCAAAGGGACCTCGTTCTGCAGCAGCGTCCCCAGAGTCCGGGAAAAGCGGACCACGGCCGCATTCAGAAGCACCGGCCCCACCACCGGCATTCGCAGCAGCATCCCGTGCAGCCACATCCGCCCGGTTCCGGTCCGTGTGGCCAGGCGGAAAACGAGTCCCGCTGCGAGCAGCCCGCCGAGAATGGCCACCCACCAGGCCTTAAAGAACGAACTGACCGCGATGAGCACCCGGGTCGGGGTGGGCAGCACCTCCCCGTAATCCAGAAAAATTCCGGTCACCCGGGGGATGACATAGGTAAGCAGAAACAGGACCACGCCGATGCCGGTCAGAGACATGAGGGCGGGATAGGCCATGGTGGACTGGATCTTGCGGTTCAGAGCCAGGCGCTGCTCCTCAAACCTGGCCAGCTGTTCCATGACCAGCTCCAGAGTGCCCGACGCCTCTCCGGCCCGGACCAGGGCCCCGAAGGTGGCCGGAAAAACCCGCCCGTGCTCCTCCAGGGCGTCGGCCAGGCTGCTTCCCTCGGTGACCCGCTCCCGGACCTGGATAAGCACGGTCTTGAGCCGGGAGTCACGCATCTGCTCGATCACCCCGGACAGACCCTGCACCAGAGGCAGTCCGGCCCCGAGCAGGGTGGCCATCTGGCGGGTCACCGCCACCAGTTCGGTCCGGCTGACCCGGGCGAACCGTGCTGTCCCGCGCTTCCGGCCGGATCTGGGTCGTGACTCCATTTCCACGACTGAAGAGGGAAACACACCCTGGGCACGCAGTTTCCGTGAGGCCCCGCGCACACTGTCCGCGTCCACCACCCCCTTGCGTTTCCGTCCGGCCCTGTCGATGGCCTTGTACTGAAAAACCGCCATGTTTCCTCAAAGTTTTCTCAGGAGGGCGTTACGTAACTTCAGTTACGTAACGCCCTTAACCCTTAACCCTTAACCCTTAACCCTTAACCCTTAACCCTTAACCCTTAACCCTTAACCCTTAACACTTAACACTTAACACTTAAAACTTAAAACTTCCTAAACCTGCGTCA
>JAWLGC010000130.1:0-5924 GCA_041685265.1 Desulfomicrobiaceae bacterium
GGTTTGTCCACAATTCTGGCCCGAATCGGATTGAGATCTATATATGCCAGGCAGTTAAGAAGTGAATCACCATCTTCTACAATGAGACTCTTAAACCGGTCCCCCCACAGGTAGCCACGACGATTGTTTCGCTTATTGTACGCCTTGGAAAAGGATTCCTTGATCTCCTTGACGAACTCGGAAAGAGATGCCCATTTCCGGCGCAGTTCCCCTGCTTTGCTCTCCGGGAACACACTCTCTTTGCCGTATTTACGATGGTAGCGCTCTTCCAACTCGGCAGAGGATATATGGTCTTCGGGAAACATGCGCACCAGGAGATGAAAATGGTTGTCCAGCAGGCAGAACCCCAGAATCTCCGTAAAATAAATTCTGGAAAGGACTCTGATCCGTTTAAGGAGGTCATTTTTGTCCATGGCCGAAAACGGCAGACCGTCCAGGGCGGTTCTGGAAATGACATGATAAACCGTGGGTTCATCCGGGATAAGGATACGGGGCAGACGGGGCATAAAAGACCTCCTTTATGCTCATGGCGCTCATTTCACCACTTCAGAGGAAGTAGCTGCGGCATGCATAGCTCATTTTTGCATAAAGTGCCAGGCAAAAAAATATTCGGGAAACATGCGCACCAGGAGATGAAAATGGTTGTCCAGCAGGCAGAACCCCAGAATCTCCGTAAAATAGATTCTGGAAAGGACTCTGATCCGTTTAAGGAGGTCATTTTTGTCCATGGCCGAAAACGGCAGGCCGTCCAGGGCGGTTCTGGAAATGACATGATAAACCGTGGGTTCATCCGAGATAAGGATACGGGGCAGACGGGGCATAAAAGACCTCCTTTATGCTCATGGCGCTCATTTCACCACTTCAGAGGAAGTAGCTGCGGCACGCATAGCTCATTTTTGCATAAAGTGCCAGGCAAAAAAATATTAATTGTAGAGACAAGGCATGCTTTGTCTCTACAAGCGTATATCCTCCCGGAATATGATCAAACCCGACAAAGCAGCATAGTCCCCCCGGGACCGCCGAGCGTCTGCTCGGCGAGGAGGCAGAGGCAGCTGAGAACAAGGAAGAGAAAGAGATTCTCCTGTGCTTCCGGTTTTCCTGACGCCTCTTTCTCCCCGGCAAGGAATCAGCTTACTCTTGGGTGACAGCAAGAAAAACCACTTGGAGACGGTACGTAACTTCAGGTACCTCAGACCGACCGAAACCCCGGCAACCAGGCGGACTGGGCTGCGAACAGTTCATCGGTCATGGCGGAGATCTGATCCAGGGTGCAGACCGCGGCGGTCAAAGGGTCCAGCATCATGGCGTGTTTGATGGCCTCCCGGTCGTGGGTCAATGCTCCCTGGACCAGGAGTTCCTGGACATTGATATTGGTCCGACACAGGGCGGCACACTGCGTCGGGAGAGTTCCCACTGCCTGAGGATGAAGACCGCCTCCGTCCACCACCACCGGAACCTCCACCACGCATGCACCGGGCAGGTTGTCGATGAGGTTTTTGTTCCCGACATTCCCGTTGATGCGCACCGGCTCACCGGAAACCATCGCATTGATGATCTTGGGGGCATTGAGGGCATTTCGACGCACAGGGAACGGCCGAGTTCCGGCCAGGTGATCTGCTATCTCTCTGTCGCTTTTGATACGGACCTCCTCGGCCAGTTCCATAAGGTTCCAGCGTCTGGGCAGGAAGCGGTCGATCATCGCCGGATTCTTGCGAAAGTACGGCACATAGTCCGTCATATGCCAATGGTTTTCCGTGCACCAGTATCCGAAAGCCTTGAGCATCTCACAACGCACACCGTCGGCCGTGTACACCTTTGCGCTCTCGGGAAGACGTGCGATCTGTTCTCCCATATCTCTGCCCTGAAACTGAACATCCAGAATCCAGCACAGGTGGTTGATGCCGCCGTACCTGACGGTGATCTCTTCAGGAATGGCGACGTGGAGCAGATCGTCCCAGAGCTCGGGCGTATAGGGATGATCGACCCAGGGACCGGCCTCAAGGTAGCCCGCAAGCTGGGCCACGGTATAGGTCACGCCGTAGCACAACCCCACGGTGGAGATCGCTGAAGCGGTGTTGGCGGCCCAGACCAGAGGAGCCAGCGGGTTGGAATAGTTCATCAGCACCGCATCCGGGCAGAGCTCTTCCATGTCCCGAAGGATGCCCAGAATAACCGGAATATGGCGAAGCCCCCGAAAAATACCGCCGGGTCCCAAAGTGTCGCCGACCTCCTGATCCACTCCGTATTTTTTGGGAATGTCCCGGTCCAGTTTCCAGGCCTCAAGGCCCCCCACCTGCACCGCACAAATCACAAAATCCGCCCCCCGCAGCGCCGTTCGCTGGTCGGTTTCCATGGAAATCCGTACGGGCAGTCCCTCCTGCTCGGCCATGGCCACTGCAAGACGGTGCGTCGTCTTCAGGGCATCGGGCTCGAGATCTTCCAGAACGATGTGAAAGTCACGCAGGGCGGGAAAGGAAAAAACCGACGACAAAATCTGCTTCGTAAACATGACGCTTCCCGCGCCGATAATGACAAGTTTTGCCATATCTTTACTACTCCTTAAAAATTTCACTCACGGCGAGTCTTCAAAGTTACGGCATAGCCGGAAACCGCCGTAACGATAATCAGGCCGTAGACAAGCCTGGTCCAAAACCCGGAAAGCCCCGCACTGATGATCCCGGCCTCGATGATACCGATAATGATCGATCCCACCACAGTGCCGTACACCGTCCCCCTCCCCCCGAATACCGAGGTGCCGCCGATAAAGACCGAGGCGAACACCAGCAGCAGGTACCCTTCTCCCTGGGTCGGCCACCAGTTCGCCATTTCAAGGCAGATCAGAAAGGAGACAAAGGCACTCACCCCGCCCATGCCGGCAAACAGCAGGATGCGGACACGGTCAACGGGAACCCCCATCATCCGTGCAGTCCTGATATCGTCACCGATAAACAGAAGGCCGTCCCCAAAGGTGTGTCGGTTCAACAGCAGCCACGCCACCACACACAGCCCGAGACACCACAGGGAGTGGGCCGGAACAACATCCCAGGCTCGACCGACAAAAAGACCGTGCACGGCGGTCTCCCGCACTTCAACGATATTTCGGGCCAACCCGTCAGCCAGGACAATGGCCGCCCCTCGCCAGAGAAACTGCGTCCCGATGGTGGCGATGATGGAGGGAACGCCGATACCGACGACAATGAGCCCGTTGAGAAGACCGGCCGTCACTCCCGTTGCGAGACAGGCAGACAGACCGGCCCACGGGCTTCCTGTGGCCTGGAACACCCAGGTAAACACCAGTCCGGAAAGCGCCATGACCGAAGGAAAGGAGAGATCCAGTTCACCGGCCACGATGCAGAAGGTCAGCCCCACGGCCAGGAGGGTGGCAAAGGGGATTGTGGAAGCGAAGGAAATGTAGATTCGTCCGGCAAGAAAGGTCTGCGGACTGAGTGTCATAAAAAGCGCCAGCAAAGCGGCCAGAATCGCTGTCACACCCAGTTGAATTTTAAACCGCGCCAGGGCGGTGCGAACCATCATAAGACGGACACCTCCCCGTTTGCCAGTCCGGTCAGGATGCTGGAGAGCGCCTCGAGGCTGGTCTCTTTTTTGAGCAGGTCATGGGTGATACGACCACGGTCCATGACCACGAAACGATCGCACGTTTCATGGATATGGCGCATATTGTGTGAAATGAACACTGCGGACTTTCCGGCGTTTTTGATGGAGCGGATGAACTGCAGAACCTTGTCCACTTCTCCCAGGGAAAGGGCCGTGGTCGGCTCATCCAGGATGCAGACTTTTGCATCGAAGTACATGGCCCGGCCGATGGCCAGCCCCTGCCGTTCGCCTCCGGAAAGGGATGCCACCTCGGCGTCCGCCGACACCCCGTGTCCACGCAGGTTCAAAAACTCCTTGAGAATGATCTCGGTCTCCCGCTTTTCAAAATCGACATCGATAAGTCCCAGCCGGTTGGTCTTGTGCCGCCCCACAAACACGTTGCGCCACAGCGGCTGTTTTTCGGCCAGCGCCCTTTCCTGATACACGGTCTCCACCCCCTGGCGACGTGCTGCCTCAACTGAATAGCGGCGCATATCAATGTCCCGGCCGCCAATCAGAAACCGGCCGGAGTCCGGCCGGCTGACCCCGGACAGGATCTTGACCAGCGAAGACTTCCCGGCTCCGTTGTCCCCCACCAGACCGAGGATCTCGTTGGCTCCAAGATGAAAGGAGACTTCTTCAAGGGCGACTACGGCCCCGAAACGTTTGCTGATACCGTTCAGTTCAAGGGCATGCGGTACTGAAGTGTTCTGTTGCATAATGTTTAAAGGAAGAGGGCCCGAAGACCCTCTGTAAACGGCGGGCGGTTACCGCAACCCCTTTTTGGCCAGCGGTGCGATAAGATCGATGTTCCCCTTGTGCACAAACCCGGCACCGGTATTGACGACCAGGCCCGAGAAGCCAAACTTTTTACTCAGAACGATCTGCAACACAGGCAGGTAGCCCTGCAAAAAGGGCTGTCCGTCACCCACAAGATCCACATACCCGTTTTTAACGGCCGAGGCCGTGGCCGGAGACAGGCTGAACCCGGCACCGATGATCTCGTCGGGTTTGACGCCTGCGCCCCGGAAGAAATTCTCCAGCTGAGCGGTCAGTCCACCGTGGTCCATGATCACGATTTTGCAGTCCGGATGTGCAGAGAGATAGGCGGTCATCAGGGGCTGGCCCAGGGAGGCGTCCTTGTCCACCTCGGAGGTGATCTCCTGATAATCGACCACGATCCCGGCAGCTTCCAGAACCTCGATAATCCCTACGGTGGACAGTCCGCGTGTGGGCTGGCTTTTGAGTCCCCACACCAGAGCCCGGTCCCCTTTTGCCAGGCCGAACCGGTTAATGGCCTCGGTGGCCAGGATACGACCACGGGCCTTGTTGTCCACTCCGGTGTACCCGAAGCCGGAAGCCTGGTATCTTTCTGTCAGTCCGGGAAGTTCGGTATCTGTCGCGGTGACAATGATGCCGTTGTCTTCAGCCTCTTTGATGAAGGGCTCATAGGCGTCATCTCCGGGATGTCCCATGACCACAATGCCGTCAGGAGAGGATGCCAATGCTTTTTTGAAATTTTCGATCATCTTCTGCGGCGACCAGTCGGAGTACATAAACTCCACCGAGCACCCGAGATCAGCCGCTGCCTGAGCCGCACCATTTTGAACGATGGTGTTATAGGTTCCACCCACAGGACCACCGGTATCAAAGTAGATGGTCATCCCCTTTCCAGCCTGCTCAAGGCTGCCTGCGGCCATGGCCGGACCAGCCAGCATGAGCACAGTGACAACAACGCTCAAAACTCCACGAACTACGGACTTCATCAAGATTCTCCTCAAATAATAAAACGATTACACCAAAAGCTTGTGCACCGGACAAGCGTGTAAAGATGCACAAAATATACGTGGAGTGAAAATAGATTATCAACATGATTGCAGGTGATCAGTATCGACAGGGCCGATACAAACCAACTCGGCACTGTCGAGTACATCCCCACCCACTTCAAGCTCAACGAGCTTCTTCCCAAATCCATCCACCAGGCCCGCCGGGGTTCCCCAGCTTTGTGGCGGGTGTTCGATCCGCGTATTCTGAAGGCGGCCGATGTGCTGCGCGAACGCTACGGGGCCATGGTGTCTTCTGGAATTTTTTGCCCGTCTTGCGGGCTCGGGCGCACGCGGTGACGCCTCTTGTTATGATCTTGGCTAGGTGGTGATTCCCAGTGGATGGTGATGCGTAACTTCAGTGAAGAGGATAAAAAAATAGCGTACTCTTCAATCCGTGTGCATCCTTGTGATCCGTGGGCCAATTCTTCTTGGTTGCCGGCGGTGCGTAACTTCAGTCAACAAAAAGCAGCAGGTCGGCTATTTCCAGATGGCAGGAACATCAAG
>JAWLGC010000031.1:0-23997 GCA_041685265.1 Desulfomicrobiaceae bacterium
GCTGCGCCAGCTGGGCGGACTGCGGGCCCGGGGAGATGGCGCTGTCAGCGGCCGGATTCCGCTGTCCATCAACGGCAGCTCCGTACGCTTTGACGATGGCTTTTTGTACTCTTCGCCCGGTGAGGGCGGTCGGGTGCGGATCTCCGGAACCGAGATATTCACGGCCGGCATTCCCCCGGAATCCATGCAGTACGCCCAGCTGGATCTGGCCAGGGAAGCCCTCAAGGAATATGATTACGACTGGGTCAAGCTCGGATTCCATTCCCAGGAGGACACGCTTTTAATGCGATTGCAGTTCGACGGAAAACCGGCCGGCCCGCTGCCCTTTGTCTATGACAAGCAGTTCGGCGGGTTTGCCCGGGTCACGGCCGGACATCAGGGGTCCAACTTTCAGGGCATCCGTCTGGATGTCAATTTTCGCCTTCCACTGGACACTATTTTACAGTACGGAAGTGGGGCGGGAAAGATTTTTGAGATGATGGAATGATTTTTTTTGGGGGCGTGGAATTTTTTACCGAAGGGCAAAGGGGGCTTAGCATGAATAAGCGACTGTTGTATGCGATGGGGACGGTCATGCTGCTGTTTGGATGCAGCACGCAGCATGCCGTGGAAGTCAGGCCGGTGGAGGTTAAACCGATCCATATCACCATTGATGTGAATATACGGGTGGACCGGGCCCTGGATGATTTCTTCGGGGACATTGATGAGGCTGTCGAGGACATCAGCGGGGATGTGCAGCAGGAAGAGTAACCGGGAATTCGTTGTCCGGCATGGGATTTTGACGTGGATATTTTGTCCCGGAGCATCACCTTCAAATAACGGGAGATTGAAATGAAAAAAGGACATATCGCTTTTCCCCTCGTGTTTCTGATCCTGATCTGTTTTTTTGCCACCTCCGGTTCTGCGGCCGGAATCAAGGAACGGATGCGGCAGCGGCTTCCGGTGATCGTGTCCCTGAAAAGTCAGGGTGTGATCGGGGAGAACAATAAGGGATTCCTGGAGTACCGAACCTCGCAGCAGCCGCAGCAGGGCGTGGTCAACGCCGAGAACAAGGATCGCGGGCTGGTTTATGCGGCCATCGCCAAAAAGCAGAATGTCTCTCCGGTTATCGTCGGAAAGCGACGAGCGCTGCAGATCGCCCAGAATGCATCTCCCGGGGTGTGGCTGCAGGATCCGAACGGAAAATGGTACCGTAAATAATGATTCTGGAACAGAAAATCGCCCGATCTGTCGAGCTCCTTCAACATGTTTTCGATGAAACCGGCCCGGACCGGACCGCTGTGGCCTGGACCGGGGGCAAGGACTCCACTGTGGCTCTGTTTCTCTGGCGCCAGGTCCTTCGGGCCAGGGAAGGGACGGATGCAGTGCTGCGTGCGGTGAACCTGGACACAGGCCTCAAGTTCCCGGAAATTCTGGCGTTTCGGGACAGGATGGCCAGGGAGTGGGAGGTGGCCGTGACCGTGGCCCGGCCGGTAGTGGACCCGGCAGCCTATCCGGTGGCGCAGAACACGGTCGACTGCTGCCGGGACCTGAAGATTCTCCCCTTGAAACAGGCCGTGGCGGGCTCCGGTCTGGACGTGCTGCTGACCGGCGTGCGCGGGGATGAAAACGCGGAGCGTCGGGAGCGGCCCGTTCGCGAGTCGCGCAGTGATCCGGATCATCTTCTGATCCATCCGTTGCTGCACTGGTCCGAGATGGACATCTGGTCCTTTCATATGCAAGAAGGCCTTCCGTACTGCGAACTGTACGATCAGGGCTACCGCTCCCTGGGCTGCATGCCGTGTACGACCCTGCCCGGGACGGAAGGAGAAGAACGCAGCGGGCGCAATCCGGACAAGGAGGCCCATATGGATCAGCTTCGAGCACTGGGATATTTTTAATGCAACGACATATGACCAGAAAAATCCACGTCGGTCCCGTGTCCATTGGTGGAGACAGCCCCGTCCGGGTGCAGAGCATGACCAATACCGACACCCGGGACGTGCAGGCCACCCTGGCCCAGATCGAGGCACTGGCCCGGGCCGGGTGTGAAATCGTCCGTTTAGCCGTGCCGGACGACACGGCGGCCGAGGCCCTGCCGGGAATTCGGAGCGGCACCGCGGTGCCGCTTATCGCCGACATTCATTTCGATTCCCGCCTGGCGGTTCGGGCCGTGGAGGCCGGGCTGGACGGGCTGCGCATCAATCCCGGCAATATCGGCGGGCCCGAGCATGTGGACCGGGTCGTGGATGCGGCCCGGGCCCACTCGGTGCCCATCCGCATCGGGGTCAATTCCGGGTCTGTGGACAAGGACCTGCTGCGCCGGTTCGGTGGGCCCACGCCCGAGGCCATGGTCGAATCCGCCCTGGCCCATGTCCGGCTGCTGGAGCAGCGTTCCTTTGACCGGATCAAGATTTCTCTGAAATCCTCTTCGGTACTGAACACCATCGCGGCCTACCGGCTGCTGGCCGAAAAGGTCGATTATCCCCTGCATATCGGGGTTACCGAGGCGGGCACTCCCATGCGCGGGGCCATCAAATCCGGCGTCGGACTCGGTATCCTGCTGTACGAAGGGCTGGGGGACACCCTGCGGGTCTCTCTGACCGGGGATCCCGTGGACGAAATGGTGGTGGCCTGGGAGATTCTGCGTTCTCTCGGGCTCAGGGCCCGGGGGCCGGAGATCGTGTCCTGCCCCACGTGCGGGCGGACCGAGATCGACCTGGTCGGTCTGGCCGAGGCCGTGGAGAATCGGCTCAGGAACGTCCCCGAGGTGTTCACCGTGGCAGTCATGGGATGCGTGGTCAACGGCCCGGGCGAGGCCCGGGAAGCGGACATCGGTATTGCCGGCGGCCGGGGAAGCGGCCTTATTTTTCGCAAGGGCGAGGTTATCCGCAAAGTGCGCGGCAATGACAACCTGCTTCCCGCCTTCATGGAAGAACTGGACAGATTTCTCGACGAACAACGAACGGGCTGAGGGTTGAAAGCCTTGAAGGCAATGAGACTTATGGGACACATAGGACATATGTCCCGTAGCCTTTTCTCTTGCCTTAACCCTTAACCCTTTTCTCTTAACCCCCTCCCCCCCTTAACCCTTAACCCTACCACACTACATGCGCTTCACCCAATATTACGTCCCCACTCTCAAGGAGACCCCGGCCGAGGCCGAGGTCATCAGTCACAAACTTCTGCTGCGGGCCGGTATGATCCGCAAGCTGACTTCCGGAATCTACACCTATCTGCCCATGGGGCTGCGGTCCCTGAACAAGGTGGCCGCCATCGTCCGTGAGGAGATGGACCGGGCCGGGTGCCTGGAGATCCTTATGCCTTCGGTTCAGCCCGCGGATCTGTGGAAGGAGACCGGCCGCTGGGAATACTACGGCAGGGAACTGCTCCGGTTTGCGGATCGGCACGGCCGGGATTACTGCCTCGGACCCACCCATGAAGAGGTGGTCACCGACCTGATCCGGGGCGAGGTCCGATCCTACCGCCAGCTGCCCATGAACCTGTATCAGATTCAGACCAAGTTCAGAGACGAGATCCGCCCCAGGTTCGGGCTCATGCGCGGTCGCGAGTTTCTGATGAAGGACGGGTATTCCTTTGACCGGGACGACGAGGGAGCAACCGTCAGTTACCGTAAGATGTTTGATGCGTACCAGCGTATCTTCACGCGGCTCGGGTTGAACTTTCGGGCGGTCCAGGCTGATTCCGGAGCCATCGGCGGAAGCTATTCTCACGAGTTCATGGTTCTGGCCGAAACCGGTGAGGACACCATTGCCGTGTGCGACAGCTGTGCGTACGCCGCCAACCTGGAAAAGGCCGCCGTGGTCTGGAACGGCGAGGTCTGCACCAGGGAATGCCCGGAGGCAGAAGAGAAGCTCACCCCCGGGCAGCACACCGTGGAAGAGGTGGCTGCGTTTCTCGATGTTGCGCCCGGGAAGATCCTCAAAACCCTGCTCTTTGCGGCCGACGGCAAACCCGTTGCCGCGCTGGTGCGTGGGGACCGGGAACTGAACGAGGTCAAGCTCAAGAATCTGACCGGGGCTACGGAAGTGGAACTGGCCTCTCCGGAGCAGGTTCGGGAGTGGACCGGAGCGCCCGTGGGGTTTGCCGGTCCCGTGGCCCTCGCAGTGGACCAGGTCTATGCCGACCTGGAACTGCAGGGCGATACCGACTGGGTGGCCGGTGCCAACAAGGGCGATACCCATCTTGTGCATGTGGATCTGAAACGGGATGCAAAGGTCACCGAATACGCTGATCTGCGGGACATCACCCTGGATGATCCCTGTCCCGAGTGCGGCGGCGAAATCTCCCTGCCCGAAGGGATCGAGGTCGGGCATGTGTTCAAGCTCGGAACCAGGTACTCCGAGTCCATGAATGCGGTCTACCTCGATGAGAACGGCAAGGAAAAGACCATGATCATGGGGTGCTACGGCATCGGCGTGAGCCGCATTGTGGCCTCCTGCATCGAGCAGAACAACGATAAGGACGGCATGATCTTTCCGCCCACCATCGCTCCCTTCGAGGTCTCCCTTATCGCCCTGAACGCCAAGGACGAGCAGGTCATGGCCACGGCCGATGAACTGTACGAGGAACTCAAGGGGCTCGGCGTGGACGTGCTGCTGGATGATCGCAAGGAACGTCCCGGATTCAAGTTCAAGGATGCCGACCTTCTCGGCGCCCCCATGCAGGTCGTGGTCGGCAGCAAGGGCCTTGAGCGCGGTATTCTGGAAATCAAGAACCGCAGAACCGGCGATAAGCAGGAAATGGACCTGGCCGGCTTCAAGGAAGCCTTCATGTCCTGGCGCAAAGAAGTGTACGCCCAGTGGGGCCTGGAGGCCTGAAAGAGGGGACCGGCGGGTCCCCGTTCTCTCGTCTTGCCTCCCCCTTAACCCTTAACCCTTCCCCACATGCACATCTTCACCGTCGAAGAGCTGACCCAGGCCGTCAAGGATGTTCTGGAGGCGCAGTTTCCCTTTGTCTGGGTCAAGGGCCAGGTTTCCAACCTGGCCCGTCCCGCTTCCGGCCATGTCTATTTTTCCCTCAAGGATGGTGGTGCGGTTCTGAACGTGGTCTGGTTCAGGTCCAGCCAGCCCCCGGCCTCGACGTCCGGTCGGGAACGGATCAATCCGCTGACCGGCGAGGTGGACGAGGCCGGCCCGGGGGCGTCCTCTCTCAGAGAGGGCCAGGAGGTGCTCTGCGCCGGACGGCTCAATGTCTATCCCCCCAGGGGGAGCTACCAGCTGGTGGCTGAACTGGTTCAGGACCAGGGTGTGGGACAGCTCCATCTGGCCTTCGAGGCCATGAAGCGCAAGCTGTTGGCAAAAGGGTTCTTCGATGAATCCGTAAAAAAGCCCATTCCGTACGGACCGTCCCGGGTGGCCGTGGTCACAGCTCTCAAGGGTGCGGCCCTGCAGGACTTTCTGCGCATTGCGGAAGAGCGGGGAACGGGAAGCGAGATCCGGGTCCATCCCTGTCTGGTCCAGGGAGAGCGGGCTGCCGGTGAGATCGCCGCCGCCCTGGATGCGGTCAACCGGAAAGGATGGGCTGAGGTGATCGTGCTCATCCGCGGGGGGGGAGCCATCGAGGATCTGTGGGCCTTCAACACCGAGGAGGTGGCCGAGGCCGTGCATCGTTCCCGGATTCCGGTGCTGGCCGGCATCGGGCATGAGGTGGACACCACCATTGCCGACCTGACCGCTGATCGCAGGGTGGCCACTCCGTCTCATACGGCTCAGGTTCTGTGGCCGGAACGGGCGGTTCTGCGTCAACGGGTGGATGAATGTGAAGCCGGCCTTGGCCGGGCATACCTTCGTTTTCTTGAGCGCAGGCAACGGGATCTGGCCGGGCTGCGTCAGGGGCTGAACTGGTTTTCTCCCGGGAAACGGCTTGAACGGGACCGGGAGCGGGTGGCCGGACTGGTGCGTCGCCTCAAGCGGGGGGCAACACGGCACAACCTTCGGGGATGCGAGCACCTGGCCCGGACCCTGAACCGGTTGCAGCACGTTTTCGGGCCGCACAGGCTCCAGGCCCCGGCCGGGGAGCTGACAACGCTCCGTTCCCGTCTGGACCTGGCCGGGGAAAGGGAGACCGGGACCAGAGAAAGAGAGCTCGAGTCTCTGACGGGCAGGCTGATCGCCCTGAATCCCGAGGCTCCTCTGGATCGGGGCTACTGCCGTGTGCGCGACAGCGAGTCCGGTCGGATTCTGCGGTCCGTTGCCGAGGTCCGGGCCGGGGCCGGGGTGGATATCCGCCTTCGGGATGGGGCTCTTACGGCCGAGGTGGTTGAAGTGACTCCGGACAAATGACCGCTTCGGGGGGGCCGAATGCGGCGGGTCTGTACAGCAACTAAAAAGGAGAAGCCGGTGCCGGTGGTGAAACGATTCGGTCCCTGTCTGCGAGATGCCGTGGTCTTTATGGCCGCCTTTGTTCTGGTGTTTTTTTCATGTTCAATGTCCTGGGCCGGTCCGGAAGCGAGCGTGGCCTGTCCGACCAGGGTCGAACTCGGCAAACCGTTTGCCGTTCGGCTTACTTCGGACGAGCCGCTTTCCGAAATGCGGATCTCCTGGCTGGGCAGGACCGTGCCGGTCTCCATCGCGTCCTGGAACGGCAAATCCATCGGCCTGGCACTGCTCGGGACCGACGTGCTCAAAACCGCTCCCGGAAGTAAAACCGTGGACATAGCGGCCGTTACAGGCGGAAAGCAGCTCCGTATTTCCCGGACTGTCCGGGTTTTCGGCCCTGAGAAACGCGAAGCCCAAAAGGTACAGAAGCTGACCGTCAAAAAAAAGATGGTCACCCCGCCCGATTCGGTTCGCAATAGAATTGCCGCGGACCGCAAAGAGGTCGGCCGGGCGCTGGGAGAGATTTCAGAGGGGAGAATGTGGACGCTTCCTTTTGCCCGTCCGGTCCCCGGAACCATAACCAGCCCCTACGGTATCGGGCGGATATTCAACGGGAAACGGCGGAATCCCCATCGGGGGCTGGACTTCCGGGCCGCCCAGGGATCGCCGATCCGGGCGGCTTGTGATGGTCGGGTCACTCTGGTAGGAGATCACTACTTTGCCGGAAACTCCGTGTATATCGAGCACGGCCTCGGGGTGAGCACCCTGTATTTTCATCTTTCCCGGGCCGAGGTGCACGAGGGGCAGAAGGTCCGGCGCGGTCAGGTCATCGGCCGGGCCGGAAGCACCGGCCGGGTCACGGGCCCGCATCTCCATTTCAGTGTCAGCGTTCTCGGTCGGCTGGTCGACCCCCTGCCGCTTCTCCAAAAGGGGACGGACGGGCTGCTGGCCGGTCGTTGATCAGGGCGCGGGAAACAGTTCCCGCTTTTAATGTACCCCCACCCCCGAACTCATAACCCGGTGACTTTTTCATGCCTCCCAAAAAACAGAATTTCGAGCAACGGATCGAGCGGCTCAAGACCATTGTCTCCGCTCTGGAGCAGGAAGACCTTCCGCTGCAGGAAGGGGTGGCCCTGTACAAAGAGGGGTTGACCCTGGCCACGGCGTGCTCCAAGGAACTGGAGCAGGCCCGGCACACCGTCTCCGTGGTCAGCGACGGCGTGGCCCGGGAACTGGAAACCCTGGACCGGGAGCAGGACCAATGAGCAGCGCATCGCTAGTTACAGGGCGTCTTCAGGAGTATGGACGCGAGATCGAAGGGTTTCTCGGCTCCTGTCTGCGGACCGGAACCATCCCCGAATCCCTGGTGCAGGCCATGGAATACAGCCTGTTGGCCGGCGGGAAACGGCTTCGTCCGGTACTCTGTCTGACCTGGGCGGAACTGGCCGGCGTTTCCCGGGAGCGGGTCATGCCTTTTGCCTGCGCTATCGAGTGCATTCACACCTATTCGCTGATCCATGACGATCTGCCGGCCATGGATGACGATGATCTGCGTCGCGGCCGCCCCTCCTGTCATAAACGGTTCGACGAGGCCACGGCCATTCTGGCCGGGGATGGCCTGCTCACCGAGGCGTTCACCCTGATGACCCGGGCCCGGGTCGCTCCGGACCTGCTCCTGCCCGCCATCCGCGAGATGGCCGTGGCCGCCGGGCCCCGCGGCATGGTCGGGGGGCAGGTGCTGGATATGGCCTACACCGCCAAGCCGGAAACCACCCTGGAGGAGCTGCGGGCCATGCACGGGATGAAGACCGGGGCTCTGATCCGGGCCTCCTGCACCTGCGGGGCCATACTGGCCGGAGCCGGTGAGGATTTTACGGCCCGGGCCGCGGCCTACGGGGAGGCCGTGGGCCTCGCCTTTCAGGTCGTGGACGATATTCTGGACATCGAGGGAGACGAACAGACCCTGGGCAAACCGGTGGGGAGCGATCAGGGGCAGGGAAAAACCACGTATCCCGGTCTGATCGGTATCCAGGCCAGTCGAGATCTGGCCCGGGACTGTGTCCGTCGTGCCGCTGAAACCCTTGAGCCCTTTTCCGGCTCCCACGCCCGTTTTCTGCTCGGTCTGGCCGAGTATGTCGTCAAACGGGGCAATTGAATTTCAACAAGCGAAGAATTCATCCTATGCCGAGTGCAACCGAACACAGTCCCGCGTATCCCGTTCTCGAGTCTCTGACCATACCCCGTGATGTCCACCGCCTGACTCCGGCGCAGTTGACCGCTCTGGCCGCCGAGCTGCGCCGGGTGATCATCTCCACGGTCTCCCGGACCGGCGGTCATCTGGCCCCCTCTCTGGGGGTGGTCGAACTGACCCTGGCCCTGCTCCATGTTTATGATCCCGGCCGGGACAAAATGGTATGGGATGTGGGCCATCAGGCCTATGCCTACAAGCTGCTCACCGGAAGGTTTTCCGAGTTTCAGACCCTGCGGCAGTACGAAGGGGTGAGCGGGTTTCCGCGCATGGCCGAGAGCATATACGATCATTTCGGAGTGGGCCACTCCAGCACCTCCATTTCCGCCGCCCTGGGGCTGGCCCTGGCCCGGGACCTGAAAAAGGAGGACCACGCTGTGCTGGCCGTGATCGGGGACGGGTCCATGACCGCCGGCCTGGCCTATGAAGGGCTGAACCAGGCCGGGGGTCTGGACCGGGACTTGGTCGTGGTGCTCAACGACAATGAGATGTCCATCTCCAAGAACGTGGGTGCCCTGTCCTCTTTTTTGAGCCGCAAGCTTTCCAAACGGTGGGTGCAGAAATTCAAGCGCATGGTGGAGGCCCGGGTGCGTCAGATTCCCGGGATCGGGGACGAACTGGCCCATTACGCCCGGGCCGGGGAAGACTCCCTGAAGAGTTTTTTTACCCCGGGCATGCTTTTCGAGGCCTTCAAGTTTAATTATATCGGCCCCATCAACGGTCATGACCTGAAAGAGATGATCAATGTCTTTCGTCAGGTGCAGCAGCTGGAGGGTCCGGTCTTAGTCCATGTCATGACCAAAAAGGGCAAAGGGTATGAACCGGCTGAATCCAATCCGACCTATTATCACGGGGTAGGGTGCTTTGAGCCGGAAACCGGGGCGGCCAGGAAATTCGGTGCCTGCTCCCTGCCGTCGTATACCGACGTGTTCGGCTCCACCCTGTGCCGGTTGGCTGAAAAGGATGAACGCGTAGTGGCCATTACTGCGGCCATGCCCGAAGGGACCGGACTGGGTCCTTTTTCGGAGCGGTTTCCGGATCGTTTTTTCGATGTCGGGATCTGCGAGCAGCATGCCGTTACCTTTGCGGCCGGTATGGCCACCCGGGGA
The DNA here is from genome assembly GCA_041685265.1 of Desulfomicrobiaceae bacterium. Lineage (GTDB taxonomy): Bacteria > Desulfobacterota > Desulfovibrionia > Desulfovibrionales > Desulfomicrobiaceae > JAWLGC01. Next base: position 9,678 of record JAWLGC010000031.1, read on the forward strand.
TTCAAACCGGTGGTGGCCATCTATTCCACTTTTTTGCAGCGATCCTACGATCAGATCATCCATGATGTCTGCCTGCAGAATCTGGGGGTGATCTTCTGTCTGGACCGGGGAGGGCTGGTCGGGGAGGACGGAGCCACCCATCACGGGACTTTTGATATCTCTTTCCTGCGCCATATCCCCAATCTGGTGCTGATGGCCCCGGGGGACGAGGCGGAGCTGCAGCGGATGCTGTGCACGGCCATGGACCATCCCGGACCGGTCGCCATCCGGTATCCCCGCGGTACCGGAGTGGGCGCGACCCTGGAGACGGTCCCCAGGCCGCTGGTCCTCGGAAGGGGGGAGATGCTCCGCGGGGGACGGGATGGGGTGGTCATCGCCCTGGGAAGCCGTGTGCATCCCGCCCTGGAGGCGGTCCAGGAGCTGGAAGCGGAGCAGAAAATGGATTGTGCCCTGTACAATCCCCGGTTTGTCAAACCGCTCCCCGCGGACGACCTTCTGGAACTGGCCCGCCGGTATGACCGGATTCTGTTTGTGGAGGAGAACGTGCTGGCCGGAGGGTTTTCTTCGGCCGTGCTGGAACTGTATGCGGAACACGGCGCCATGCGCGGGCAGAAACTCCGCCGGCTGGGAATCCCGGATCAGTTTGTGGAGCACGGTCCTCAGAATCTGCTTCGGGCCGAAGTGGGGATCGACAAGGTCGGGATCAAAAAAGCCGCGCTTGAAATGATGCGGGCATAAACGAGCCGAACTCCGGCTTCGGATGGGTGACGTGGCAACCAGGAAAAGCAGCGGAAAAAACAGCGGCCGGTCGGGCAGGGTCCTCTTCTCCATCTCCTGGGGCGGGGTGGTGGCCCTGTCTCTGTTCATGATCATCGCCATGGCCTGGGCCTTTATTCTCGGGGTGATGCTCGGCCGGGGGTACCAGCCTGAGGCCATTGTTCCGGAGATCGCTGAAATGATGCCCACGCCCGGGCGTTCGGTCCCGGCCCCGAAAACACAGCCCATTCTCAAACCCGAAGAGCTCGGTTTTTTCGAGCGTCTCAAGGAGGCCACGCCCCCTGTACCATCTTCTCCGCCCCGGGCGGAAAAAAGACGGGTGGAGCCTGAGAAGGTCGAGCCTGAGAAGCCTGCTCCCGCGCCCGTGACGAAAAAGAAGACCGTTGTCGAGCCCGGGCCGGCCCGGTCGGTTATTTTTCAGGTCGGGGCCGTACGGGACCTGGCGGCCGCCCTCGGGGAGCAGGAACGGATGGCCGGGCTGGGGCTGAGCGCTGCGGTCTCCGAGGTGACCATCCAGGGAAAACAGTGGTATCGCATTCTTGTCCGGGCGGGCGGCACCGCCCGGGACATCGATGCAGTCAAGCGCAAACTGGCAGGAGCAGGAGTGACCAACCCTATTATCCGCAAGAAATGAACCGACCCCTATACCCCGGAGCGACATGAGCGACACGCAAGATGTTCGGGTCATCGAGAAACTCGAAGATCCCGAAACCTACGGACTTTCTCCTCTGACTTCTCTTGATCCGGAGACGATTTCCGGGTGCGACGAACTGCTTGATGCCATGTCCGGGACCGCCTTTGGCGGCAGGGCTCTGGGAGAGGGACTCGATGTGCTCGAGGCCATGATCGATGATCCGGACTGCCTGGTGGTGGGCACCTTTTCCGGGGCCATGACCGTGGCCAAGATGGGCACCCTGCTGTGCACCATGATCGACAAGGGTTGGCTGGACGTGGTCGTTTCCACCGGGGCGCTTATGGCCCACGGTTTTATCGAGTCCATGGGCATGAAGCACTACAAGTACCGCTCCGGCGAGATGAACGACAAGGAGCTGTTCGCCCGGGGATTCAACCGGGTCTATGATACCATCGAACCGGAATCCAATTTTGTCCGGGCCGAGCAGATTATCCGCAGGGTCATGGTCGAACTGGAGCGGGACCGGGAATTTTCTTCGGAAACCTTTCTGCGGGCCGTGGGCAGGTACCTGCACGAAAATGTTCCGGGGCGGGGCATTTTGAAAAGCGCGTACCGCAAAGGGATTCCGGTATATGTACCGGCCTTTACGGATTCCGAGCTGGCCCTGGACGTGGCCGCATATTACCTGCGCCGGACCAACCCCCTGGCCGAGGATTTTGATCCGGCATCCCTGCCGTGCCGGTTCGACCCGTTTATGGATCTGTTCAGTTACACCCGGAAAATCTGCGCTGCGAAACGGATCGGTATTTTTACCATCGGCGGCGGGGTACCCCGCAACTGGGCCCAGCAGGTGGCCCCCTTTCTGGAGATGGTCGGACAGGGGGTTCCGGAGCGGGAGCTGCCTGTGCGCAGGTTCCACTACGGGGTGCGCATCTGTCCGGAGCCGGTGCACTGGGGCGGCCTGAGCGGGTGCACCTACCAGGAGGGGGTCTCCTGGGGCAAATTTGTTCCCCCGTCTCAGGGCGGCATGTTTGCTGAAATTCCGTGCGACGCCACCATTGCCTGGCCGCTGCTGGTCAGGGGGCTCATGGATCGCAAGGAAAAGAAAAATCGGACCGGCCGGGAGGCGGCGGTGCCGGTGCCGGAAACGGAAAACGACTGATTTTTCGGGTCCAGGGGAACCCCTTTGACCCACGCATTCATTTGGGATGTCATGCATTTTTTTTAACTGGCGGGCCATACAGCCCGCCTCTTTTCTTCTGGCGGCCCCGGCAGGGACAAACACCGCAGACACGGATATCAGATGGAACAACGGATCGAGATTGAGATCGAAAAACTGCTGTGGCGCGGCCGGGGGTTGGCCCGGCTGGAATCGGGCATGGTGGTTATGGTCGATCCGGGGGGGCTCCCCGGGGAGCGGGTCCTGGTCGAGGTGGTCAAGGAGACCCGGGGGTATGTGCAGGCCAGGCCGGTGCGGATCCTGGAGTCCTCTCCTGTGCGGCGGGAGCACCCCTGCCCCCTGGCAGAGCGGTGCGGAGGATGTCGGTTCGGGGTCATGTCCGCTGCCGACGGGCTCAGGGTCAAGCGGGAGGTGCTCCTGGAGGCCATGCAGCGCGGACTGCGCGAGTCGGCCCCGGACAACCTTGCGCAGATGATTACCGTGGTGCCGTCACTCAGGGAGTGGAGGTACCGGTATCGGGCCCAGGTCCATGTCCGCGGGGGGGAACCCCATTTCAGGGAGCTGGGCGGGGACGGGCTGGTTCCCGTGCACGACTGTCTGCTGCTTGCCGAGCCCCTGGCCGAGAACCTGCACCGGGTCTGCGCGGATACGCCCGACGGCAGGCTCGTGGTGGCGGCGGGTCCGCAGGACGGCATCACCCGCAACGAGCACGATCCCGGCCTGATCTCCCTGCCGTTTCCCCGCTACGATCTGGACATTCTCCTTTCTCCGGGCGGTTTTTTTCAGGCCAACTGGGGGCTGAATCAGACCCTGGTGGACATGGTCGTGACCATGGTCGGATCGGACACCCGGGTGGCGGACCTCTACTGCGGGGCGGGCAACTTCGCTTTGCCCCTGGCGCGGCGCGGCGCGGACGTGCTGGGCGTGGAAGGATTTGCCCCGGCGGCCCGGGCCGGACGGGATAACGCCAGGCGTCTGGGCCTCGGGAATGCGGTTTTCAGGGCCGGTGATCTGGCCAAAGACAGGACCTGGAACGTGATCCGCAATTTCGCGCCCCGGGTCGCGGTGCTGGATCCCCCCCGCACGGGTGCTCCCCGGGTGGGGGCTCGCCTCGAGGGACTCAAAGGGCTGGACCGGCTGGTGTGGGTGTCCTGCGACGTGGTCAACACCTGTCGGGATCTGGGGCCGCTGCTCGCTGCAGGCTGGACCATGGAGTCGGTTCATCTGCTGGATATGTTTCCCGGCACCTGGCATATGGAGGCGGTCATTGTCCTCAACAGGACCTCTTGAACATCCGGGCGGTCTCGCCTATAGGCCTTTTTTTGAACAGGAATGCAGCGTTGTCCATGAAGCAAAAGGGGGGGGCATGATTGAAAAGGGAATTAAGCGGCTGTGGCTGCAGAGCTACGACCGGGAGGTGAGCCCGAACCTGGAGACGGATCCGAAGCCGGTCTACGAATATCTGGACCGGAGTGCGGAACTCTATCCGAGGCGAAAGGCCATTGTCTTCAACAACTGGAGTATCACCTACTCCAGACTGCGCACCGTGTGCGAGCAGGTCGCCTCCAGGCTGCGCGACCTCGGGGTGCAGCCCCGGGACCGGGTGGCCGTTATGCTGCCCAATACGCCTCAGGCGATTATTGCCTACTGGGGTGTGCTCAAGGCCGGGGGCGTGGCCGTGATGACCAACCCCCTGTACATGGAAAAGGAGCTGGTCCACCATTTCCACGATTCCGGAGCCAAGGTGCTTATCACCCTTGATTTGCTGTGGCCCAAAATCGAGCCGCTGCTTCCCAAACTGGATCTGGAGACCGTGCTGATCACCAGGATATCGGACTGCCTCGGGTTTCCCCTTAATTTTCTCTATGACTTCAAGGCCGGCCGGGAAGGGAACAGGCCGTCGATTCCATACGACGGAAAAACGGTTCTGCCCTGGAAGACCCTGTTCAAGAAAGGGTCCTCCTTTGTTCCCTGCACCACGGATCCGGAAAAGGACCTGGCCCTTTTGCAGTACACCGGGGGAACCACCGGGGTTTCCAAGGGGGTCATGGTCTCCCACGCCAACCTGGCCGCCAATGTCCAGCAGTGCGAGCAGGTGCTGCACAACGTGACCAAAAAGCACCAGGTCGTCCTCGGGATCATGCCCTTTTTCCATATTTACGGGCTGACCGTGTGCATCAATTTCGCCACGGCCATCGGGGCCACCCTGGTGCCGTTGCCCCGGTTCGTGCCCCAGGACGTGCTCAAAACCATGGTCAAGCACAAGCCGACCATCTTTCCCTGCGCCCCGTCCATTTTTGTGGCCCTGCTGCAGCAGAAGAACATCAAAGATTTTGATCTGTCCTCCGTTGAATACTGTATCTCCGGGTCCGCTCCCATGCCGCTTTCGGTTATGGAAACGTTCAATGAAATGACCGGGGCGACCATCGTGGAAGGGTTCGGGCTGACAGAGGCCTCGCCCATCACCCACCTCAATCCGCTGCGGGGGACGCATAAGCCGGGTTCCATCGGGCTTCCCTTTCCGGGCACCGATGCCGGTATCGTGGATATGGAGGTGGGGACCATTCCTCTGGAACCGAATCAGGTCGGGGAGCTGGTCATCCGCGGTCCTCAGGTCATGCTCGGGTACTGGAATCGTCCCGACGAAACTGCCACGGCCCTGCGCAACCGGTGGCTGTACACCGGGGATATCGCGTATATGGACGAGGAGGGGTATTTTTTCATTGTGGACCGGAAAAAGGACATGATCCTGTCCGGCGGATACAATGTCTACCCCCGGGAGATCGACGAGGTTTTGCTGGAGCATCCGGGAATCAAGGAGGCCGTGGCCGTGGGCATCTCCCATCCCACCCGGGGGGAGATCATCAAGGCCTATGTGGTCCTTGAGGACGGGGTGGAGTTGACCCGGGGGGAGGTTATCTCCTTCTGTCGCGAAAAACTGGCCAACTACAAGATCCCCAGGCAGGTCGAGTTTCGTACCGAGCTTCCAAAGACCATGGTCGGCAAGGTTCTCCGTCGCGCCCTGCGTGAGGAAGAGGAGCGCAAGGCAGGGAGACGGGCGGAAGACAGGAAGAAGGACCGGAAAAATTGAGAAACAATCAGACGGCGGAGTACCGCAGGGTGGTGTCATATGGGTCCTATGGGACGTATAGGACCTGTTGCCTTCGGTTCTGTCGCCTCAATAAGGGAATTCCGTCATAGCCATGCCCAGTTCGAAAGAAGTTCAGACCCGCTGCCGCACCCTCGGGCGCATCCTTTCTCAGCCCCAGGCCGACCGGCTGGCCGGGTATCTCAATCTGCTGGTTAAGTGGAACAGGAAGATGAATCTGGTCGGACCGTCCTCCTGGGAGGAGATGCTGGACACCCTTATTGTGGACAGCTGGCACCTGGCCGACTTTCTGGAAAGCCTGGATCTCCAGGATGATCCCTGGACCCTGGATCTCGGCGCCGGGGCCGGTCTGCCGGGCATTCCCCTGCGCATGTTCTGGCCCGCCGGGGAGTATGTGCTGGTGGAGCCCCGCCAGAAGCGGGCCATCTTTATGAACCGGGCCCTGTCTGAACTCAGGCTGGGCAGGACCAGGGTGGCCGGGGTGCGGTTTGAACAGCTCCCCCGGGAACTGCTGCCGGTGGACCTGGTTCTTTCCCGGGCTTTCTGCCCCTGGCGGGAGTTTCTGGATATTGCCCGGCCCATGCTCAAGCCGGGCGGGATGGTCGTGGTTCTGGCCTCGAGCCCGGAACCGGATGAAACTCCCGTACCGTTTTGTTTTTGTGCGGGACGCTCCTATCCGGTCCAGGGCAAAAAACGCTACTTGTGGGCCTTTTCGCCCATGAGTTCGCCGAGCTGAGAGTTTTTGAAGATAAGCCGGGTGGCTGTGGAGTCGACTTTTTCGGCCAGGTCCATGAACCGTTCCAGATAGTCGAGGATCTCGAACCGGCGGTCCTCGGCCGAATATTCAAAATCCTCTTCCAGGCGGCCGGACGTGAGATATTCTTCGAATTCATTCAGAAATTTTTCATTGATCATGGAAACTCCGTGGTTGATCCGTGCGTGTGATGCGCCTTCGGTAAAGAGGGTGAAGGAAAAAGGCAAGGGATTCGGGACGGATTTATGTCCAGAAAAGACTTGCCAGAAAAGAAGAAGCTGTGTAGTTACTGCCTCCCGTTGGCCGCGACAGGCCGAGGCACAGGGTGGCGAGGTAGCTCAGGTGGTTAGAGCATGCGGCTCATATCCGCAGTGTCGGAGGTTCAAGTCCTCTCCTCGCTACCAAAATAGTCAATAATGAAAAGGAGTTGGTCTTAGGCCGACTCCTTTTCTGTTTTTTGAACGGAAAAAATCCCCATGGGCCCGATTCCTTTACCTTGCTTCCGGCAACAGGTACAAGCACCGGGCACGTGTCTATATGGAGGTACCCAATGACCAGGCAGAGCATTGTTTTTCCCGGACAGGGATCACAGGAAAAAGGAATGGGGCGGGAATTGGCCGAAACATGGGCCGATGCCATGGACCTCTGGAAGGAAGCCGAAAAGAGCAGCGGAGCTCCGCTTCGTGAGATCTACTGGGACGGCGAGGACAAAGATATGGCTGAGACCCGGTACCTGCAGCCCGCTCTGACCGTGGTCAATGTCTCTTTGTGGGGATATTTCAAGGGCAGACTTGATGCCGGCGCAGTGGCCGGCCACAGTCTTGGCGAGTATTCCGCCCTGTGTGCTGCCGGGGTGTTGTCCGTCCGGGATATTTTGAAGCTGGTCTCCCTGCGCGGCCGGCTCATGTCCGAGGCCGCGGCCGGCGGCGGGGACGGCAGGATGGCCGCCGTGCTCAAGGCGCCGCAGGAGACCGTGGAGCAGCTGGTGCGGGATGCGGCCGAGGCCACGGGAAAGACCATTCTGGTGGCCAACTACAACACCCCGGCCCAGTTTGTTGTCAGCGGCAACGGGCCGGCCGTGGACCATGTCTGTGCTGCTGCCAAAGGAGTCAAGGCCCGGGCCATGGCCCTGCCGGTGAGCGGCGCATTTCACAGCCCGCTTATGAACGAGGCCGCCACAGAGCTGTCCGGGGTCATGAAAAAGATGGAGTGGAAAACTCCGACGATTCCGGTCTGGTTCAATGCCACGGCCGCCACCGAAGCCGATCCGGCCGCCATTGCCGGCATTATGGATCGCCAGATGACCTCCTCGGTGTTCTGGACCCAGATCGTCACGAAGCAGTATGAAGAGGGCATCCGTTCCTTTGTGGAACTCGGGCCCAAAGGGGTGCTGACGAAGATGGTCTCCCAGATCCTGAAGGGCAGGGAGGGTGTCGAAGTGGAGAACGTTTCCGGGGTGCAGGGCTCTTTTCCCGCCTGAAAGGGACACGAGCCGATGAAAAATGGGACAAAAAAATAGTAGTATCCTGAATTTTACAATTTCAAACCCAAAAAGACCATCATGCGCGCAAAAATATATCTCGAACAGCAGTTGAAGCAGTATCTGGCCGGGGCCGGGATCGATTGGCCGGCCAAGGCCACCCTGGAGCCGCCCAAGAATGCTGATTTCGGAGACATGGCCTCCAATATCGCCATGGTCATGCCCAGGGAAAAGGGCCAAAATCCCCGGACCGTGGCCGAAGAGATCCGCACCGGGTTGATTGAAACCTGCCCGGAGCTCAAATCCATCGACATCGCCGGGCCCGGTTTCCTGAATTTCACCTTTAAAAATTCCTTCTGGCAGGCCGTGGTCCCCGAGGTCCGGACCAGGCAGGCCGACTACGGGCGATCCGATGTCGGGGCCGGACGCAGGGTGCAGGTGGAGTATGTCTCGGCCAATCCCACCGGGCCTCTGCATATCGGGCACGGCCGCGGCGCGGCTGTGGGGGACGCCCTGACCCGTATTCTGCGCTATGCCGGACACGAGGTACACACCGAATACTATCTGAACGACGCCGGCCGGCAGATGCGCCTGCTCGGCCTGGCCGTGTGGGTCCGGTATCAGCAGCTCTGCGACATCGACATTCCCTTTCCCGAGGACTGTTACAAGGGCGAGTATATTGTGGATATCGCCCGGGAACTTCTGGACGCCAACGGCAGATCCCTGCTGGACCGCCCCGAGGCCGAGTGCCTGGATCTGTGTTATGAAAAGGCCATGAACGACATCCTGGGCGGGATCAGGGACGATCTGACCGAATTTCGGGTTGAGCACCAGAACTGGTTTTCGGAAAAGAGCCTGGTGGACGCCGGAAAGGTGGAAACGACCCTGGATATGCTCCTTGAAAAGGGGCTCGCCTTCGAACAGGACGGAGCGCTCTGGTTTCGTTCCTCGGAGTTCGGGGACGACAAGGACCGGGTCCTGCGCAAGTCCGACGGCCTGCTGACCTATTTTGCCTCGGACATCGCCTACCACGTCGATAAGATGGAACGCGGCTTCGATCTTATGGTCGATATCTGGGGTGCGGATCATCACGGGTATGTGCCGCGAATGAAGGCGGCCATCGAGGCCCTGGGCAGGGATCGCGAGTCTCTGCAGGTCATTCTGGTGCAGCTGGTCAACCTGCTCCGGGGCGGCGAACAGATCGCCATGTCCACCCGGGCCGGGCAGTTCGAGACCCTGGCCGACGTGTGCAGGGAAGTCGGGGTGGACGCCTCCCGGTTCATCTTCCTGTCCCGTAAGAGCGACAGCCATCTTGATTTCGATCTGGAAGTGGTCAAGCAGAAGTCCATGGATAACCCGGTCTACTACGTGCAGTACGCCCACGCCCGGGTCTGCTCCCTGATGGCCAAGGCCGAGGAGCGGGGCATCACCACCGGGGAGTGTACGCCGGAGCTGCTGGCCCGCCTGGACACCCCGGAAGACCTGACCCTGATGAAGACCATGGATCTGTTCCAGGATACCGTGGAGGCCGCATCACGGACCCTGAGCCCGCATCACATCAGCTATTATCTCCAGGAACTGGCCGGCGGGCTGCACCGGTACTACAATGTGCACCATGTTCTGGCCGCAGCGGATACGGAACTGATCCAGGCCCGGATGTTCCTGTTCCAGGCCGTGGCCCGGGTGGTGCATAACGGCCTGGAGCTTCTCGGGGTTTCGGCACCCAGGCGGATGTAGAGTGTGACCGATCTCCATTCCCATATTCTGCCCGGTATCGACGACGGCGCCGGAGCCATGGCCGACACCGTGGACATGGCCCGGGCCGCCCGGCAGGACGGGGTGCGCCATATCGTGGCCACCCCGCACCATGCCAACGGAGTGTACGACAATCCGCGTGACAAGGTGCGTAAAGTGACCGATCAGGTGGGAAGGGCGCTTGCTGAGGCCGGGGTGGATGTGGCGGTCCTGCCCGGGGCCGAGGTCCACTTTCATCCCGGCCTGGCCGCCGGGGTCAGGACCGGGACCCTGTGTACCCTGGCCGATACCGGAAAATATCTTCTGGTGGAACTTCCGGTTCAGCTCATCCCGCCGACCCTGCGCGAGGAGTTGTTTCAGCTCAAGCTGATGGGCATCACACCGATCCTGGCCCACGTGGAGCGTAACCGGGAAGTGCAGGAGGACTGGAAGTCGCTCCTGCCCCTTCTGGAAATGGGCGCACTGTTTCAGTGTACGGCAGCCAGCCTGACCGGCGAGTTCGGATCAGCCATTCGGGAATTGTCGATCCAGCTGGTCCGGGGCCGCCTCATTCATGTCCTGGGTACCGACTCCCACGGCCTGCATTTCCGTTCCCCGGTGCTCTCCCCGGCCCGGGCCATAACCCGGGAGATTCTGGTTGATGATCCTGAAATGCTTGCATACATAGAGCACCTGCCCGGACTGGTGCTGCAGGGAACCGCTCCGCCGGGTCCCCCTGTGCCGGCAATACCGGAACCCAGGCCCTGGTGGAAGCGGCTGTTCGGGGGCAGCGCAAAGGCATAGGTCCAATAGTCGTCACAGGGCCCGGTTGCCTTTGCTTCTACAGCCTCATCCCCTCAAGTTTTCGTTCCCAGGCATGGGCTGAAGCCGCAATCTCCTCAATATCGTCATGTCTGGGCGTCCACTGCATCTCCCGCATCAGCTTCTCCGGGTTCGACACCAGCTCAGCCGGATCTCCGGCCCGTCTGCCTGCCTCCACGACCCTGAAATCCACGCCCACGGCCTTTTTCACGGCTGCGGCGATTTCCCGCACCGAATATCCGTGTCCGTATCCGCAGTTGAAAATGCCCGACGGCCGGCCCGCCTCGAGATGGTTGAGGGCCAGGACATGGGCCTCGGCCAGATCGGCCACGTGGATGTAGTCCCGAATGCAGGTTCCGTCCGGGGTGGGGTAGTCGGTGCCGAAGATCTGCAGGCAGTCCCGCTGTCCCAGGGCGGCCTGGGAGGCGACCTTGATCAGATGGGTGGCGTTGGGGGTGGACTGGCCGATGCGTCCGCCCGGATCGGCTCCGGCCACATTGAAGTACCGCAGGATGACAAAGGAAAAATCCTGATGGGCAAAGGCCGTGTCCTGAATGACCCATTCGCTCATGAGTTTGGTCCGGCCGTAGGGGTTGATGGGGCTGGTCGGGGTCTTTTCGGTGACCGGAAACTCCTCCGGCATGCCGTACACTGCGGCCGTGGAGGAGAAGATGAATCTGGGGATTTTGTGCCTGACCGCCAACCGGATCAGTTCCGTGGTGTTGTTGGTGTTGTTCATGTAGTATTTAAGGGGATTCTCCACGGATTCCGGCACCACGATGGACCCGGCAAAATGGAGGATTGCGGAAAAATCCTCTTCGTCCATGAGCCTGGACAGCTTGTCTGTTTCGGCCAGGTCCCCGACCTCGAGCCGGGTCGGAGGGAGCACCGCATCGGCCCGTCCCGTGGACAGGTTGTCGTACACCACCACCTCATACCCCCGGGCCCTCAGAGCCAGGGTGGTGTGCGAACCGATATACCCGGCACCGCCGGTGACAAGAATTTTCTTTTTCATGAACACTCCGAAAGGGGTTGAATAGTTTTCGAAAAAATGAATAGTTAGCCGAGTTCGACGGCTTTCGCAATGAATGATGACTGCAGTGTTAAGTTTTAAGTGTTACGTGTTAAGAAAAAAGGGGCCGTGCTGTCATCGCGGCATGTGCATAGGACCTTTACGCGATTCACCTTTTGCAACGCGGTTCGAGCCGCCATTTCTTCACTTAAAACTTAAAACTTAAAACTTTCAAGGAGTTTTCCATGCCCCAGGGCTTTCGCCTCATTCAGAAGAAATATGTCTCCGAAATTGATTCCACCTGCTTCCAGTATGTTCACGAGAAGACCGGGGCCAGGATCATGTCCGTGACCAACCTTGATGAGAACAAGGTCTTCGGGATCTCCTTTCGTACCCCGCCGGCCGACTCCACGGGCGTGGCCCATATCCTGGAGCATTCGGTATTGTGCGGGTCGCGCAAATACCCTGTCAAAGAACCGTTCGTGGAGCTGCTCAAGGGGTCCCTGCAGACCTTCCTGAACGCCATGACCTTTCCGGACAAGACCTGCTACCCAGTGGCCAGCCAGAACGAGGCGGACTTTCACAATCTTATCGATGTTTATCTGGACGCGGTCTTTTTTCCCCGCATCACCCGACCCATTTTCGAGCAGGAGGGGTGGCACCTGGAACTGGACGATCCCGACGGCTCCCCGAGTTTCAAGGGCGTGGTCTACAACGAGATGAAGGGGGCCTACTCTTCGCCGGACTCCCTGCTGGCCGAGTATACCCAGCACTCTGTTTTTCCGCATACCCCCTACGGCCTGGATTCCGGTGGGGATCCGGCCGAGATCCCGGAGCTGACCTTCGAGCAGTTCCGGGAGTTCCACCGCAGGTACTACCACCCCTCAAACGCCTGGATCTGGATCTCCGGGGATGACGATGTGCAGGCCCGTTTCGACATTCTTGGGGACTACCTGGACCGGTTCGATGCCCTGGACGTGGACTCTTCGGTGGCGCTGCAGGCCCCGTTGTCCTCTCCTCTACAGGTGCAGCGTCCCTACGTGGTCACCCCGGGCACCGAGGATCCAAAGGCCATGGTCACCGTGAACTGGCTTCTGCCGGAAACAGGAGACCCGGCAAGGGACCTGGAGTTTCTGATTCTGGATCAGATGCTTATCGGCATGTCCGGATCGCCCCTGCGCAAGGCGCTCATCGACTCCGGTCTCGGCGAGGACCTGGCCGGGTACGGGCTGGACAACGAGTTGCGGCAGATGTTTTTTTCCACCGGCCTGAAGGGAATCCGGTCCGAAGACGAGGCCCGGGTGGAAGAGCTGGTGCTCGCTTCTCTGCAGGAGATCGCGGCGTCCGGATTTTCTCCGGAAACCGTGGAGGCCGGAGTCAACTCCGTTGAGTTCGGGTTGCGGGAGAACAATACCGGTTCTTTTCCGCGCGGGCTGAATATCATGCTCCGGGCCATGCGTACCTGGCTGCATGATGGGGATCCTGTCACGGCCATGACCTTTGAACAGGAGCTGGAAACCCTCAAGGAGCGTATCAGGCAGGGGGAACCGGTTTTCGAAAACCTGATCCGGGACTGGTTCCTGGAAAACACCCACCGCACCCGGGTCTGCCTGGTACCCGACTTTGAGCAGGAAGCCCGCCTGGAACAGGAAGAGCAGGCCCGTCTGGACAAGCGTGCGGCCTCACTGTCCGCTGCGGATCGGGAACAGGTGGTGACCGCCACCCGGGCGTTGCGGGAGCTGCAGGAGGCCCCGGACAGCCCTGAGGCGCTGGCCTCCCTGCCCATGCTGACCCGGGAGGATCTGGAACCCGGGGTGAAGATCATTCCTCGTCGGGAGACCTCCGAGCAGGGGGTGCCGCTTCTCGTTCATGAACAGCCCACAGCAGGAATCATGTACCTCGACCTTGGTCTGGATCTGCGGGTGCTGGAGCAGGATCTGCTCCCCTATGTGCCTCTTCTGGCCAGAGCGGTCCTGGAGATGGGCAATCCCGACGAGGATTTCGCCGCGTTTTCCCTGCGCATCAACCGCAAGACCGGCGGGATCTATCCGACCATGCTCTGTTCCCGGGCCGAGGAGGAGGGGAGCTTCGAGTCCCGGCTCTTTTTTCGGGCCAAGGCCACCATGGATCACGCCGAGGATCTGCGGGAGATCCTGACCACGATTCTACTCCGTACCGAACTCGATGACCCGGACCGGTTCAGGCAGATTCTCCTGGAGGAAAAAGCCGGCCTGGAGCACGGCCTGGTTCCGAGCGGACACAGGTTCGTGGGGCTGCGCCTTCGGGCCGGGCGCAACCTTGCCGACCACGCCCAGGAGGTCATGGGAGGAATCACCTTTTACGAATTTCTCTGCGGGCTGGCCGACGGATTTGAGGAAAAGTGGCCGACCATACTGGAACGGCTGTGTTCGGTGCGCAGGGAACTGGTGCGCAGAGGCGGGCTGATGGTCAACCTGACCGTGGGGCAGGAGCATGTGGAGTCGGCCGGGAAGGTTGTCCGGAACCTGGTATCCGAACTGCCCCACGGCGGCGGAGTCCGGCGGGAGTGGGTGCTGCCCCCGGATGAAGGGGACGAGGGGCTGACCATTCCGGCCCAGATCAACTATGTGGGGAAATGTCTGGATCTGCATGAACACGGGTATGTGTTTCAGGGGGCGGATCTGGCCGTGGCCAGGTACCTGCGCTCCACCTGGCTCTGGGATCAGGTCCGGGTGCTGGGCGGGGCCTATGGCGGGTTCTGTTCCCTGGACCGGCTCACCTCCCTGTTCTGCTTTGGTTCCTACCGGGACCCGAACCTGTTGCGGACCCTTGAGGTCTA
>JAWLGC010000032.1:0-23221 GCA_041685265.1 Desulfomicrobiaceae bacterium
GGCCATGGCCGCTTCGCAGCCGGCATGGCCGCCGCCCACGACCACCAGGTCGAAAAGGTCGGGGATGGGGGGCTTGATCATCATATTTTATGAGTATTCACTTATGGAAAAAAGTTTTGGGATCAGGGGGAGTAAGAGGAGTAACGGGCGTACAGGCAAAACCGGATAATCCTGTAATCCTGCGACAAAGGAGTATAATCCCTCTAATCCCGGCCGGGCAACTGAAGAGCTCCCTTATGCTTCGTTTACAAGCAGGTGCCCCATAACCTGCGCATCTTTCAACGTGCTGGCAATGGACGCGCATTCGTTGGGCTGGTGCGCCTTGCCGAGCAGGGTTGCCCAGACAGCGGCGTGAAGTCCCTTGCGCCGGATGACTGCGGCCACGGTGCCGCCACCCACCCCCATGGGGGCAGCCGGAACATTGTATACGGCTTCCACACCAGCCGCCAGACGGCGGACGATTTCGCTGTCCACGGGAGTGGCCGGCGCTGCCTGTTCCTGCTGGACCGTTTCATAGCTCATGGAGACGCCGTATCTGGCGGAAACCTCGGCGCCGATGCTCTTGATTTCCTCCATGATGACCTGCAGGTCGTACCGGGGGAGAATCCGGCAATCCAGATAGAAGACGTCATGGCCGGGGAGGGTGTTGATATTGGGGACGTTGGCTTCCTTCTTTGTAGGACTGAAGGTCGAGATGGCCGGCGAAAAAAGTTCGTCCCTGGCAGAAAATGTTTCATGAAGTCGGTCAAGCGCCAGGATGAAGGCGGAGGCTCCAACCAGGCTGTTGACCCCTTCTTCCGGGGTTGAGGCGTGGCACTGCCTGCCCGATACGGTGATTTTGAGCCACAGCATGGATTTTTCGGCCACCTCGATCTTGTTCCCTTCGGGGACTCCGTAGTCCGGGATCAGAAAAAGATCGTTTTTGGAGAACATGTCCCCATGTTCGTCCATGACGTAGCGCAGACCGTATCTGCTTCCGGTTTCCTCATCGGCCACCAGGATCAGACCGAGGTTCATGGGCGGGGTCATCTCAAGCTCCCTGATTCCCCTGGCCAGGAGCAAAGAGGAGACCAGTCCCTGGTGATTGTCTTCCACGCCTCGTCCCATGATCAGGTCGCCGTCTCTGTGCAGCTCAAAGGGATCCGTGTCCCACATGGCCAGGTCGCCGGTGGGGACGATGTCCGTGTGGGCGATGATCCACAGGGTCTTTGACCTGTCCGTGCCGAAGATGCGGGCCACCAGCGTGGGGCGGTATCCGCAGGAGACCCGGGAGTCCGGAGCCTTTATGGTCCGCAGTTCGTCGCACCCGAGGTTTTCGAGGTAGGAACTCAGGAAGCGGGCCTTTTCCAGTTCGCCGTCTCCACCGTTGTCCGGTCCGAGAGCGGGAATGGAGACGAGAGTGCGTTGCAGGGAGAGGAGTTCCTCTTCCTGGCCGGACAGGTGCTCGAGAAGCTGGGATATCATGGGATCGACCTCGAAAGTGCTTGGCTGTGTTCGTGTGCCGGGAGATCCAGAGGCTGAACGTCGGGAGGAGTGGCGGCTTTGGGAAGTCGTGCGGTCCGCCGGAGAGCAGACAAAGGAGGGAGTCTCCCGGGAAAAGGGAAACGAACCCGGCCGACGGGCGGCCGGGGACGGATTCCGGCAGGCGCGATGCCCGCCGGAATACAGTGCGATCTAACGGCCCTTGGCAGCGCGCTTGGACGCCTTGAGGGGGTTGACCTTGACCTTGCCGGCCTTGTCCAGGCTCGCCTTGACATGGGTGGCGAAGTTACAGGCCTTGTGTCTCCACTTGGCTGCGGGCTGGGCGTAGCTGGTGCAGTATTTGGCTCCCTCGAATTCGTGGGCCCGGTCACATCCTTCGCATTTTTCCACGACCGGCTCCATTTCAAAGCCGTTGAACATGATGCCGGTTTCGGTCTTGGTCGCACCTTCAAAATAATTTTTTTCTGCCATTTTCGGCACCTCCGTACGTTTTCATGGGCCGCTGCGTGCCGTGTTTCTTCCGGGTGTCCTGTTTAAAAGGAGTGGAAATGGCGGGCAGCGTTTGGGTTCGATTGAAAAGACAGGAACTATTTTTAAAATTCCGTTCGTTTGTCAAGAAGAAAATGCATATACAGCATAAACAGGAACAGGGAAAGGGGGTGCATTGCCAGGAACGCGGAGCGTGGTTAGAGGATGGGCGGCTCGACGGGGCCAACGGCCCGAATTTGGACCTGCTGTGCTGGTGTGCAGGGCCTGAATATGCACGCAAAAGGAATGTGGCAAGCGCATAATGACGGGATCGGACTGCTTTTGGTCGGACCTCGGCCGGATAATTCTTTTTTTCGGAGAAAACGATGAGTGAACGGATCTGTTGCATGCTGCTGCACGGGTACGGAGGGTCTCCTTATGAAATGGAGTACCTCGGGGGACACCTGTCCGCCCTGGGCTGGGCCGTGGACAGGCCGACTCTGCCCGGGCACGGGACAACTGTGGAGGACTTCGGCCGGACCAGGTTTTCGGATTGGTCCGAGGCCGTCATACATCGCTACGACCGGTTGTGCGACCGGTATGAGCGGGTTTTCGTGGCCGGACTGTCCATGGGCGGGAGTCTGGGGCTGTGGCTGGCCCGGCAGCGCGCCCTGCCCGGGCTGGTGACCGTAGCCGCTCCGGTCTACGTGTACCGTTTTTTTCCGTACGAAACTCCGGACTGGCGGCTGCCCTTTGTTCCGGTCCTGCGCCGGGTGCGTCCGGTGTGGAGAACCGGCTCTCCCAGCCCCGAGTCCAGGGAAATCGCCCCCTGGAGGGGGTATGAAGGGGTGCAGATGCTCGACCCGCTGCACTCCCTGCTGCAGGGGCTGCGCGAACTCCGCTCCGGTCTGGCCGAGATTTCTTCACCGCTTCTGGTGCTGCACGCACCCGGAGACAGAACCGCGCCCGTAGGTAATGCCTGGGAGATCATGGGTGCCGTCGGATCGGCAGTGCGCCGGATGGAGCTGCTGCCCATCCGGGAAAGGGTCACCGGACATCATCTGCTGACCACGCACCGGGAGACCAGGGAAAGGGTGGCCGATGCAGTCTCCTCCTTTTTTCAGGAGCTGGTCTGAGTCGGGATCACTTTTTTTCGTCCGGCTGAACCAGCAGGTCTTCCAGGTCCAAAAGATCGGCGAATTCGATGTCCGCCCGGGCCTGATCCGGCGAGGGCGTGTCAGGCGGCGGGGCGTCCTCCTGCCCGGCGGGCTGTTCCGGGCCCGGGATCTCCTCGAAGAGGTCCTCATCCAGAAAGAAGTCCACACCGATGATTTCCTTTTCGGAAGGAGCTGATTCCGGGGCCGGCTTCTCCGGTGCGGGCCTTGTGTTCGGCGCAGTGCCCTTCAGCTCGGGAAAATTGATCTCTTCCTCTTCCGGTGCCGGTTCCTGCCCGTCTGTGGGGGCCACGATGCGCATGTCCATTCCTTTGAGGGCTTCCGGAGTTTCCTCGTCCTGGAAGGCGTCCGTGGATGCCTGTTCCGACTCTTCCTGGAACACGGGGTTCTCTTCGGGGAGTTCCGGTTCAAGGAGACGGTCTGAATCGGCTTCCGGCTCCAGCCACACTCCCGTGGTTTCGACCATCCACCCGAGCCCCAGTTCTTTCCGCTCCTCTTCCCAGGATCGTCCGCATTTGGGACAGGTCGTAAGGTGGTCATGGGAGGTGTAATTGCATTTTCGGCAGTACATTGCGCCCCCTGCAATTTCGGCTGCCGGGCTATGGCCCGGCAACCGGGTTCGGTTCCTATTTTTTACGCCGGTCCGCCAGCAGCCTGGTCAATCCGGCCAGTAGTCCGCACGCTGTTCCCAGAAAAAAAGCCCGGGCCGGGTCTATACCGAACCAGCCGGCTATCATCCCCAGTGATCCTCCGATGATCAGTCCGCGCAGAATCGCCTGCCTGCCCGGAGAGTGGTCGTTCTCCGCCATGTTTTTCCCGCCTGTCTGTTGTGGTCCGGTCCGGACCGTTTGCACCATTTATGAAGTTTAGGTCGAATTTTGGCCGGAAGCAAGGGATGTACTCACCCCTTTTGTACCATTTTTTTGAGGCTGCTCAGGTACTGGTCGCTGTGATCAAGATACAGTGCCAGGGGTCTGGAAAAATGTTTGCCCATGATGCCGTCGATAAAAAGCTGGCTGATCTCCCTGTACCGTTTCAGAATGGACTGGGAGCGATACAGGATCTGGCGTTCCTCACGGGTCATGGACCTGATCCGGGCCTTGAACACCACCCTGGCCCGGGGTTGATACATCCAGAAGTAAAGCAGGTCCAGGGCGTTGATGATCATGATTTTTTCAAGTCCCCTGGCCTCGGTATTGATGATTTCAATGAACTGTTTCGGCGATTCCAGGATTTCGAGGATGTTTTCCTCGGGAAAAAGCAGCTCCAGCGCGGCGTAGGTGTCGAACAGCTGGTCCAGCTTGACCCGGTAGTCATGCCTGCGCATGCGGATGTTCGTGAGTCGGTCCGCCAATCCCTCGATGACCCCGGCCACGCAGTCCGAGGCGAGTTTGGAGATGACCGCGGCCCATTTCTGCAGCACCAGGTCGACGGCCAGGATACCGGCCGCCCCGAGAAGGGCGCCGAGAAACGAGTTGAAGGCCACGGCCAGGGGAATGGACAGGATGCTGCGGAAGAGATTTCCTATGGCTGCACTTTTGGGCAGGCCACGAAAGAGGTTGTGTCCGCAAATGTACAACCCGTTGGCCATGGCCATGACCGAATACAGGATCAGGGGGCTGCTGGAGGTGGTTACGCCGAACATGTCGTCCAGGATTCTGGACTTGACCAGGTAGTCGAGAAGGGGGACGGAAAATCCGGTGAACAGGAGAGAGTCCGAGATCCTGTCCCAACTCACATAGCTGTTCCAGCGCAGGAGCGGAGAACGCCTCAATCCACCTCCGCCGGCCACGGACTGGATGATGTTGCGCAGGCCGGTGATGCCGAACCAGATCAGGGCCCCGAAATAGGCCAGAAACCACCACTCCTTGGTCAGGGCAAAGGTCAGGAAGGCCGGCACGAACCCCAGCAGGATTTTTAGACCGTTTTTGATCCCGCTGTTTAGGTACTGAAAGGGAACGCTTTTTTGCTGCCCATCCTCGAGCGTGAGTTTGAACCCGTTATCCGGTTCCTCCCGGACTCCTCCGAGTGTGGTCACGTTGCCGCACCCCCTGTTCACGAACCGATACTCTCCGGCCACCCATTCCTGTTTGCGCTGCATGCCGAACCGTCCCAGTCCGGGAAGTACCCGGACTCCCTGCAGGAGTTTTTCCATGATCCGGTTTCCCGTCTCCCGGCAATAAAACGTGGTCCTGGCGGCAACCGGAGAATATACAGGGATGCACTGCCTTGGAGAGTCCTGTCCGGCTCTGCGGACATCCCTGCGCGCCTGCAGGGGCAGGGTGTCCGTGATTGCCAGTCCCATGCCGTACAGAGAGGCGGATCTTCCGGCGGAAGCACTCCCCAAAAGGGACTGCAGTTTGGAGTGTTTGTAGAACCCCTGCAGCCTGGGAATGGAAAAGAGGATGTCCACCAGCTTCTTTTTCCGACCCCTGAGCTTGTGCAGCTGTGCTTCGGTGCACTCGGAGTCCGGGGAGTGTCCGGAGTCGGGCGGCCTGGAAGAAGAGCAGCTCTGGATATGTTTTTCCAGGTCCCAGATGATGTCCCGGATGACCTGTTTCAGGGTGATGGTGTTCCCGGAGTTGATGGCCTGCTGCAGCTCGTTGATGGCGCGGTTGCTCTGGTTCGGGTGGGTGATGGCCACGGCATGGAATGCGGTCCCTTCCTCGTGGTGCGCATCAAGGGGTTTGCCCATGAGGGCATCCTTGAGGTTGAAAATCTCCAGGTGGGTGATCAACCCCTTGCAGTCATACAGCAGTTCGAGGACATCGGCGATGTGCACGTTGCTCAGGTTCAGACTGACCATGGAGTAGGAATGCAGTTCCCTGAGCCTGGTCAGGAGTGCAAAGGGGGACAGAGTCAACAGTTCAGGAAGCTCCCCCTTTATTTCGGGGACATCGGGAAGGGGAAGGTCCGGGTTGGCTTCCGGGGACAGATATGACCGGATGATGGTCTCCGCATCAAGGGTGTTCAGTTGCCGGAAGCGATCCTCAATCCGGGTGCGGGTTTCGGGGTCGAGGTCTTCCCGGGTCCACTCCCGGCGCAGACCGGCTACGGCCCGGCTGAGAAGGGGCAGGATCGAGTCGTGGATAAACTGGCCGAGATGCAGAATCGAGGGTTGCCCCTTGCCCACGAAGGACAGAAAATCCTTGCAGGACAGGTCCGGGATGTCCGTGCCGACGAGACCGGAAAGCACCTGTCGGTGCCGCGTATTAAACGCATTCAGCACGTCGAGCACATACCGCTTGTCCCGATCCGAAATGAGTCTGCTGTCCTGCTGCAGCCTTCGGATGCGATCCTTGTCCAGAAAACGGACGAAATCCTCCGGCTCGGCAAATCCCTTGGGAATCCACAGAAAACGGATGTACCTGGACCTGAAGGGAACCCGGAACTGGATGGCGATACGGGTTCGAATATCAAGGATATCGGCCGCTTCGAGAAGCTCCCGGGCCACCGAAGGGTCGACATGGTTGTAATAGACCACGGTTAGAGATCTGAGCCCCTTGATCCAGGCATCCATGATCAGGTGGGTGGGGGATTTGCGTCCTTTGGTGCCTGCGTCGTGGACGTGGTCGTCGAAGGCGATCTGGTTCCACTCTTCCGCCATCTCCAGAAGGTGGTATTTTTTGAGCTGAAGACGAATGGTCCGGGGTTTTCCCGTGCTTGCTGTCCGGAAATCGCGGGCCAGCCTGAGCTGGGCCTGATCGTCTCCCCTGGTGCGGATCAGTTCCTTCATGATCTGCAGCAGGACCCGGGCCGTATTTTTGCGCATGTCGCTTCTGGCGGAGGCCAGAACCTCGTCCATGAGGGAGCGCAGGGCTCCCAGGCGATTTTCACTTTTTCCGGTTTCCAGAGAGCTGAGCAGGTGCATGATGGCGTATGTCATGCGCAGCTCCCTGGGGGCGGCGAGCTCCTTGATGCCGTGGGGATGCAGGTAGGGAGCGAGAAGGGTCTTGAGGTGGGTCGATCGGGGCTGATCCAGGATGTCGTTGACGATGGAGACCAGATCATGATCGCGTTGATCGAAATAGAGGTTCATGGTCATGTTTCCGGAAAAAGGGTGATCGGGAAAAAAGAGCAGGCAGAGATGTTTATGCCCGGATTCCTGATGCTCCGCAAATGGCGATCGGCCGAAAACGGGAACGCGCTGCAGGACCGATTCCCTGCATTTGTTTCCGCTGCCCCGAAGAGAAAGAAGATGGAAAAGCACCGTCAAAACGTGTACGGCACAGAGTTGAAATCAGTGCACCCCAAACGGAGAAATGAATATTGCGGACACGCCCGGGATCGCATATCGCCTCCCTTGCTCCCTGGCAGATCGGTCTTGGAGCCGTGGTGGCCGGAATATTCGCCCTGCGGTATCCCGTTCCCGGGATTGTGGGCGCTGTGGTATGGGCCGTTCTCGGGGTGGGCGCGGGGAAGCGACGAATCGGGCTGCCCCTGCTCACGGTATGCTTCCTGGCCGGACTGCTGCTGGCCCGGGCCGTGATGCCGCAACCCCCGCAGTTCTGCCCGGCCTGGATCACGGCCCGGCAGAAGAACATGATTCAGGGCACGATCTGCGAACGCAGGCCGGCTTCCCGGGACAGGGTCACGTATATTGCAGACCGCCTTTTCGGCCCTGAAGGTCCTCTTCCGGGCAGACTCGCCTGGACCGAAAAGGAGCCGCAGGCCCTGCTTCTGCCCCGGCAGAAATTTTCAGCCCGGCTGGACCTGCGTCCGGCCCATGGGCTGGCAAACTTCGGATTGCGGGACGGGACCCGCTACTGGACCAGACAGGGAGTCTTCTGGCGGGCCTACTCAAAGGGAGGGCGGGATCCTGTCCGTCTGCACCCGTCATCTGTGTCGGTCTTCGCAGCCCGTCGCGAAGGGTTGCGGGACGAGGTGACGGCCGCGGTGGGCCCGGGACCGGGCCGTGGGCTGCTGCTCGGACTGGTGCTCGGAGACAGGTCCAGAATTGATCATGACCTCATGCGCCGGGTCCGAAGGGCTGGACTGGCGCACTCCCTGGCCCTGTCCGGTCTGCATCTCGGGTTTGTGGTTCTGTTCGGACAGGGGGCGGCCTGGGTGGTGGGCATGCTTTTTCCCGCAGTGCTGCTGCACATGCCCCGCCCGAGACTGGGCATTGTTCTGGCCGCACCGTTGGTTGTGGGGTACATGTGGCTGGGAGGATGGACACCGTCCCTGGTACGATCCGGGTTGATGTTCGGGTCGTGGGGCATGCTGCTCCTGCTGGGGCGTCCCCGGGTGCTCCTGGATGGGTTGTTTCTGGCTGTTCTGCTCATGATCGGGCATGATCCCCTGTGCGTATACGATACCGGACTGCAGCTTTCGGTTCTGGCTGTGGCCGGAATCGGGATCGGACTGGCTCCGGTCCGGGACCTGGTCCGAAAGGTCCCAGCCCGTCCGGTTCGAGGGGTTTTGAATGTTTTTGTCCTGCCTGTGGCCATGGGGATGCTGGCTACAGCTGCGGCCCTCCCGGTGCTGATCTGGAAGTTTGCCGTGGTCAGCCCGCATTTCTGGCTCAATGCCGTCTGGCTGCCGGTGCTGGGGATGGTGGTCCTGCCGTGTGGCCTGCTGGGGCTTGTGCTCTCTCAGGTTCCGGGGCTGCAGGGAGTCGGCTGGGCAGGTATGCAGGGAGCTGCAGCGGTTCTGGACGGGTTTGCCCGGGTCATGGCCGGCATGGAACACAATGGATGGCTGGACCCTGTTCTTCTTCTGCGTCCGGGGTGGCTTCAATGGTTCGGGTACTGGGTGATTCTGTTTGCCGTGGTGTGTGCGGTCCGGCCGCGGCCCGGTCCGGATCGAAGGGAGCAGGTCGCCCTCGGGATCGGTCTTGTCCTGCTCTGCTTCTCCCTGGTGGTCCAGACGATGAAGGAGGAGTCCCGCGAGGTCGTGCTTACGGTGCTGGATACCGGCATGAGTCAGGCCGTGCTCCTGGAACTGCCCGGAGACAGGCGGATACTTGTGGATGGAGGAGGGTCATGGCGCCGGGAATATGACATGGGCGAGTCCATTGTTTCGCCGGTTCTGGCCTGGGACCATCCGCCCGGGGAGATTCTGGCGATTCTTTCCCACGGGGACACGGACCATTATCGCGGGCTGCTCCACCCCCTGGCCTGGAGTCCTGTTCGAGGTTTTGTGTACAACGGGTTATGGCCTCCGGGATGGGGTGGAGAGGAACTCCTGGGGATTGTGCGCAATGGTGAGGTGCCGGTGCGTCGGGTTCGGGCCGGTGAGCGTATTGAGGTCGGGCAGGGGTATGTGTTGCAGGTCCTGCACCCGCCGTCGGGACGGTCTTTTCGAAACCGCAACGACCAGTCCCTTGTCCTGCGCCTGGTTCGTGACGGCCACGGGCTGGCCCTGATCCCCGGGGACATCGAAAATGCGGGGATCGACGTTCTTCTGGAGCGGAACCCGGATCTGACCGCAGACGTGCTTATCGTACCGCATCACGGCAGCAGAGGGAGCCTGGATCCGAGGTTGTACAGTGCTGTCCGGCCCCGCCTGGCCGTGGCTGCAGCCGGACTTCTGAACCGGTTCGGTTTTCCGCACCAGGATGTAAGCACCTTGTGTGCCGAACTCGGCATCCCCCTGCTGCATACGGGACAAAGTGGGGCCGTCCGGGTGCGCTGGACCCGAGACGGCCGGATATTGTGGGCTACCGCACGGCCGTAACTCTCCCGCAAAGGTTGCAAAAATCACATACTGGAAAAACGGGTCGAATTTGTGTATTTTGGTTGATCAATTAGCCAATCAGAATCAGAGGAACAAAGGAAGCTTATGAAGAGCGAGAAAACAGCGATATTGACCCTGGACGGAAAGAACTACGAGCTCCCGGTCATTGTGGGCAGCGAGGGGGAGATAGGAATCGACACGACCACGCTGCGCAAGGAAAGCGGGGCCATCACCCTGGATCCGGGGTACGGCAACACCGGTTCGTGTCGAAGCGGGATCACCTTTGTGGACGGCGAAAACGGAATCCTGCGTTATCGGGGCTATCCCATTGAACAACTGGCCGAAAAAAGCTCCTTTATCGAGACGGCCATGCTTCTGATCTTCGGGGAATTGCCCACGAGCCAGGAGCGGTTCGAGTTTCGCTCCGCACTCGGGGAACAGGAACTGCTGCACGAGGATATGCTCCATCATTTCGAAGGGTTCCCGTCCACGGCCCATCCCATGGCCATCCTTTCCGCAGTCATGAACTCCCTTGGAACCTACCACCCCGATCTTCTCCAGATGCGCGATGAGGCCGAGTTCAGGAAGGCCGCGGCCAAAATTCTCAGCAAGGTCCGGACCATGGCTGCGTTCAGTTATCGCAAGTCCAAAGGGCAGCCGTTCATGTATCCCGACCCGAACCTGAGCTACTGCCGCAATTTTCTGCATATGATGTTCTCCATTCCGTATAAGAACTTCGAACCCTCTCCGGAGGCGGTCCGGGCCCTGACCCTGTTTTTGATCGTGCACGCCGATCATGAGCAGAACTGTTCCTGCTCCACCGTACGCATGGTCGGCTCCTCCGAGGCCAATCTGTTCGCCTCCCTCTCCTCGGGGATCTGTGCCCTGTGGGGGCGGCTGCACGGGGGGGCCAACTCCGCGGTGATTCAGATGCTGCAGCAGATCCGGGACGGGGAGATGGATGTCCATCAGTGCATCGAACAGGTCAAGCAGAAGAAGTTCCGGCTCATGGGCTTTGGCCACCGGGTGTACAAGAGCTTCGATCCCCGGGCCAAGGTGCTCAAGAAGGCGGCCCACGACCTGCTCCGTTCCATGGGCAAACAGGACGACCAGCTCATGGAAATAGCCCAGGAACTCGAGGACGTGGCCCTGAACGACGATTTCTTCACCTCCCGCGGTCTGTATCCCAACGTGGACTTCTACTCCGGCATCATCCTGCGCGCTTTGGGCATTCCCGTGGATATGTTTCCGGTCATGTTCGCCATCGGCCGCATGCCGGGCTGGATCGCCCACTGGCATGAGGAGTCCCGGGACCCCGGGACCAGGATCCACCGGCCCCGGCAGATCTATACGGGTCCCAATGAGCGGGAGTATCTGGATATCGACAGGCGGTAATGCTTGTCGCCGTGTTTTCCTGAGACATGAAAGCCCCGCTGCTTCTTTAGAAGCGCGGGGCTTTTTTGATGGGGGAATCTGTTGCCTGGTATGGTCAATATTCGAGCCCCCTTACTCCCTCTTCCCATGCCTTCAACATATTCTGTGCGACTTTTTGAAATGTGGGCTCCTCTTCGGCATGCTCCTCAAGCTCTTTCTTCGTATCCGCAATAGCCTGCGACACCTCGATCAGTGCCCGGGACGCCTGGCTTTCGGTGAGATCGCAGTGTCGTATGCCGAATTCGAGAAGCGTTTTCCTGTTCGGCCATCTTTTGGTGCCGTTCAGGGTCAGAGCCATGATGTCTTTTGGGAGATAGGCCGTTGTCGTGACATGGTCGAATACGGGGGCCAGACGGCCTGCTCTGTGTTCCGGTGTGTCGTACAGAAGACAGAAGTTTTTGAGGTGAGCGTCGCCGTTTCTGAGGCCGATGGACAGGACAATCATTTTGAATATGTCGAGACAGGCCGAAGCCCGTTCTTCCGGGGCGGTGAATGTCTTGAGCGTCTTGATTAATCTTTCCAGTGAACCGTCGTATTTCTTTTTTGAAGGAAGCCCCTGCAGGACACAGAAATCCTCCACCCCCAGATACCCGTTCGGGCCCATGTCAAATCGTTCCACCACAAGAAACCGGCCATTGTCCGAAACCCGGAAGGGGGGCACCTGCATGCCGCACCTGACAGCTGCCCGAAGACAGAAATATTCATTGCGGGCCAACTCCGGATATCTTTCATCCCAGGTTTTTACGATATGGGTAGCGGCCTGCACCGTTACCTTGTGATCCGGGCTCATTTTAGAACCGTCTTCGGCTCGAACCAGAACTTTGGGCTGTACCCCGGAAATTCCGGACGATCCGGCATACATTTTCAAAAGATCCTGAAACAGGTCCTCCGACCCGCGGTAGGTCAGGATTTCCTCCACACTGACACTTTCCAGCGTTTTTTCTTCTTGCCTCTCCTCTATATACTGCAACCGGCCGATCTGGGATCGCCCGGTGATTCTGAGCAGATCCAGGTCGTCGAAATCCGGCACGGTCTTGGAAAACATTCCTTCCAGCCATCTGCGAAGCGCTCCTTCGGGCAGATTCATGTCGAAGATAGGGTGCAGGCCGAATCTCCATAACCACGATTCCGGGCGAACCGGCATGGTCAGGGAAACAGCGGCCCGGTACGGTTTGTCCGGCAGATACGTGAAGGAGTACGTATTTCCGTTGATTTTGTTCAGTCTGCCCGAAGGGTTACCATTTGCCCATACGTTCAGCATCAATCAGCTCCTGTTCCAGGTCTTCCAGTGTGGGAGGCCCCGTGCTTTTGCGGATGACCAGTTCCCGGTCAAATATGGCCAGAATGCGCATGACCCGTTTGATGCCCACGTCGGGTGCCACACCCCGCTCGAGATTGCTGATGAACGCCCGGGAGAGCCCGGTGATTCTGCCGAGCTCGGTCTGGGTCATCTTGCGCTGTTTTCGGAGGGTGGCGATTTCGGCGCCGATTTCAAAAATGTCCATGCATATTTTGTTAGGCATGTTATGCGAAAAGTCAACTTTTGCATACTATTTTATTCACTAAGATACTAAAAAACTCCCGCGATTCGAAAAGAATCGCGGGAGTTTTTCCACTTGGAAAATGGGGACTATTTTTCTTGCGGCCGCTCCAGACTGATTCTTCCGATCAATCCTCCCCTGAACTCATTCAGAAACAGCGTGGTCACCTTGTTCCAGTCCACCTCGCCGCCTTTGATCAGGCACCCCCGTCTGGCGCCGATCGCTTCAAGCAGGTCCTGGCCGTTGTCCGGCATCTCCGTGAGTTTGTATCTTTTCGCCAGCAGGTCCGGGTAGTTTTTGAGCATGAACCTGGCCGCGAACAGAGCCACTTCGTCGAAATCCAGGGCCGACTCCCGGATGGCTCCCGAGGCGGCCAGTCTGAAGGCGCCGCGCTGATTTTCCAGGTTGGGCCACAGGATGCCGGGGGTGTCGGAGATGGTCAGGTCGTCGCTCAGGTCGATGTGTTTTGTCTTGCGGGTTATGGCTGCTTCGTTGGCCGCTCTGGCCACCCGCCTGCCCACCAGCGCGTTCATGAGGGTGGACTTGCCCACGTTGGGGATGCCCACGATCATGGCCCGCACCGGCCGCAGCGGGGCGGGCTTGCGCCGGCTCATGGACAGGCAGAGCTTCTTGATCCGCTTTACCTCGCCGGGACTGGTGGCGGACACGGCCAGGGGATTGATCCCCTGTTTCTGTTGAAAATGGGTCACCCAGAGTTTGGTCACGTCAGGGTCGGCCAGGTCGCTTTTGTTCAGGACCTTGAGGCAGGGGCGATCCCCGCGCATTTCGTCCAGAAGCGGATTACTGCTGGAGATGGGCAACCGGGCGTCCAGAACCTCGATGACCACGTCGATACGGGGCATGAGTTCGGCCATGACCTTGCGGGCCCGGTGCATGTGCCCGGGAAACCATCCGATTTTCATGATTGTTCCTCTTCTTTCTGCTCCAGTCCCATGTGCCGGATCAGGGCGTCGATGCGCGGTTCCCGTCCCCGGAACAGCGTGAACACCTCCATGGGATGGCGGGAGCCGCCCAGGGCCAGGACCGTGTTCCGGAACTTCCCGCCCAGTCGCTGCACGGCCGCGGGGTCGTCCAGTCCGGCCTCCTCAAAGGCGGCGAATCCGTCAGCGCTCAGGACCTCGGCCCATTTGTAGCTGTAGTACCCGGCCGCATACCCACCGGCGAAGATGTGGGAAAAGGAGCACAGGAAGCGGTCTTCGGCCAGGGTGGGCATGGTCAGGGTCTCCCGGGCCAGGCGTTCCTGGACCATGGCCGGGGTCTCCGTCCCTGCAGGGTCGTGGCGCAGGTGGAGGTCCATGTCCATCAAGCCGAAAAAGACCTGGCGCAGGGTGTTGGATCCTTCCCGAAAGGTCCGGGCAGCCAGGATGCTGTTTATGGTCTCCTCCGGAAGGGACGCGCCGGTCTTGTAATGGGCCGCAATGCGCTCAAGGGTGGGCCGGTGATAGCACCAGTTCTCCATGAACTGGCTGGCCAGTTCCACGGCGTCCCATTCCACATTGTTGATTCCGGCCACCGGTCCGAGATCCACAGTGGTCAGCATGTGCTGCAGGGCGTGACCGAATTCGTGGAACAGTGTGGTCACTTCCCGGAAGGTCATCAGGGAGGGGGTGTCGTCCACGGGCGGGGTCTGGTTGCAGCAGATAAAGGCCACAGGCAGGCGGACAGCCGAACCGGTGGGGGCCAGAACCGCGCTGCGCCCGACCAGATCGCTCATCCACGCCCCGCCCCGTTTTTCTTCGGGCCTGGAATAGGGGTCGAGATAAAAGGAGGCCAGCCGGTTGCCTGCGGAGTCCTCGACCCGGAAATAGCGTACGGCCTGGTTCCAGACCGGCACCTGTTCGCAAGACTCCCGGATCTGAACATTGAACAGCTCCCGGATCAGCTCGAACAGCCCGTCAAGGACCCGGGGCAGGGGGAAGTAGGGGCGCAGCTCTTCTTCATTCAGGGAGAACCGTTTCTCCCTGAGCCGCTCCGCCCAGAAGGGGATGTCCCAGTGGCACATGTCCTCGGCTTCCGGGGCTCCCAGGGACCGGGCCAGCTCCCGGAGATCTTCCATGTCCCGGTCTGCGGCGGGCCGGGCCGCATCCCTGAGCCTGAAGAGCAGGTCCTCGACCCGGTCAGCTCCCGGGGCCATTTTGCGGCTCAGGCTGAGCTCCGCGTAGGTGGAAAATCCGAGCAGGACGGCCCGTTCCCGGCGCAGGGCCAGAATCTCGTCCATGAGCGGGGTGTTGTTCAGGTCTCCGTCCGAGGCCCGGGTGATGACCACCCGGTACAGTTTTTCCCGCAGGTCGCGTCGGGTCGAGTGCTGCATGAACGGAATGAAGCTGGGCATGTCCAGGGTGATCACCCATGGTCCGTGCTCCGGGGAGGCCTCGGGATGTCCCTTGGCCCGGGCTGTCTGCGCGGCCAGTCCGAGCAGACTGTCCGGAAGTCCCTGTATATCGTCCCGGGAGAAAAGCTCCATGGTGAACGTCCTGGTGGCATCCAGCACGTTGTTGGAAAACCGGGTGGCCAGCTCGGCCAGCCGGTTGGTGTTGGCGTTGAATGTTGTCCGCTTGTCTTCGGAAAGGCCCACCCCGGTCAGCTCCCGGTCCCGGATGGAGGTCTCGATGCACCGCTTGAGGGCGGAGCTGTATCCGTTCCACGAGTCGCTCTCCCGGAACTGGGTCAGGGCCAGGTAGATACCTTCGCTCTGGGCCAGTCGGTTGGAAAAGGCCACCACCCGGGGCTGTATATTCTCATACGCTGCCCTCAGGTCAGGCGTGTTGCGTACCCCGTGCAGATGGCTGACCACGCTCCAGGTCCGTTCCACCCGATCGGCCAGTTTTTCCATGGGAACCAGCAGGTCATACCATTCGGCGGGGTCGGTTCCCTCCAGGGCGGTCAGATCGGTCTCGGCCTGCGCGAGCACGGCCTCCATGGCCGGTTGGACATGTTCCGCGGTGATGGCCTCGAAGTCCGGAAGGGTGGTCCAGTTCAGGAGGGGGTTGGTTTGGAAAATGGATTGATTCATGACAGTTCTCTTTGTTTTTTAAAGAAGACAACCCCTTGCATGCGTACGCACGGAAGGGGTTGCATATCGATCAAATAGAAGGACGACTATTCGATGGTGGACAGCTGCCCCTGGACCTGCTGCAGGATTTTGCGGGCCTCCTGAAGCTTGGCGTTCTGGGCCTCATCGCCCAGCTGGGTTCCCAGGAACGCGGCCTGATGGGCCATCTCTTCCAGGGTGTTGCGCAGGACCATCTGCCTGGTCCGGGAGGGCAGATCCTGCAGGGCCGTGACCCGAGCGTCCATGTCCGTTATCTGTGTTTCCAGGGTGCTTACCCGGGGCTGCATGGCGGAAAGGGTGCGGACCTCGGATTGCAGCCCTTGAATCTGCTGGTTCAGGGAGAAATAGAAGATGCACATGAGCACCACTGCGGCCGCAGCAATGGTCATGGAGATGGTGGTCAGGTCGCGCCTGGCGGGACCGGTCGCAGCCGTGTCCGCTGCCTCGGCGTGGTTGCCGTGCAACGCGCTTTCCCGGGGTGCCGCGGCTTCCTCCCGGTCTTCCCGGGCCCAGGAAGGGAGTTCGGGACTTTTGGGCCGGGTCAGGGACATGGCCAGCCCGGCGTAGTCCTGATCCCGCATTGCGGTGTGTTCAAAGGGGAGAATTTTTTCGGCTGCTTCACCCATGGTGGTCTCCTTGCAGTTGTGGTTGCGCGAAATCGTTGAAACGGTCTAGGCCATTGGGCGGATGCCCACGGCGGCCCGAATTTTGTCCAGAAACGGTCTGCTGATTTCCCGGGCCTTGATTGCGCCCTTACGCAGGGTCTCTTCAATGTGCTCGGGATTTTTGAGCAGCTCCTCGTACCGCTGCCGCGGCTCCCGGAGATGGTCGTTGAGCAGTTCGAACAGCTCCTGCTTGGCGTGCCCCCATCCGTAGTCGCTGGGCGGAGCGGCCATCTTGGCGGCCAGGGTTTCGGCCTGCTCCTTGGAGGCAAAGGCGCAGTAGATATCGAACATGGGGCAGTCCCTGGTGGACATGGGTTCGCCCACGTCCTGCAGGGTGGTCTTGATCTTCATGATCTGCTTGCGCAGCTTTTTTTCCGGCAGGAACAGGGGAATGGTGTTGTTGTAGCTCTTGCTCATCTTGCGCCCGTCCAGTCCGGTCAGCACAGATGTGGACTCGTCCACCACCGCATCGGGAAGCACGAAGTGGTCCCCGAAGTGGTGGTTGAAGCGGGCCGCCACGTCCCGGGCCATTTCCAGGTGCTGGACCTGGTCTTTGCCCACGGGGACCTTGGTTGCGTTGAACATGAGGATGTCCGCGGCCATGAGGACGGGGTAGCTGAACAGCCCCATGGAGATGCCCTTGTCCGGGTCGGCCGCGCCCTTTTCCTCGTTGTCGGCCACGGCCGCCTTGTAGGCGTGGGCCCGGTTCATGAGCCCCTTGGCGGTCATGCAGGTCAGAATCCAGGTCAGCTCCGGAATCTCCGGAATGTCCGACTGGCGGTAGAAGGTGCACCTGTCCGTATCAAGGCCCATGGCCATCCAGGTGGCTGCGATCTCCAGGCTGGACTGGTGGACCCGCTCAGGCTCGTGGCACTTGATCAGCGCGTGGTAGTCGGCCAGAAAATAGAAGGATTCGTTGGAGTCGGACCGGCTGGCTTCGATGGCCGGGCGAATGGCTCCGACATAGTTGCCCAGGTGCGGGGTGCCGGTGGTGGTGATGCCGGTCAGGACGACGTCTTTGCTCATGGGGATATCCTTACGGGAATTCTTGTGATGACGATGAGGTGGCTTAAAACAGCATGGAGTAAACCGGTCCGACCACGGCGTTCAGGAATTTTCCGAACACGCCGGTCATGGCCAGCAGGATGAGAATGATAAACCCGTACCGTTCTATCTGCATGTATTGGTAGGCCAGGTGCCGGGGGAGAAATCCGGCCAGGATCTTGCTGCCGTCAAGGGGCGGCAGGGGAAGCAGGTTGAACACGCCAAGGACGATGTTCACCAGAGTCCCGGCTGCGGTGATGTTCACCAGGGGAACGAGCAGGGAGTGCTGCATGGACTGGGAAAACGAGGGCCCGAAAGCGAGCAGGCCGAGGTACAGCCCGTAAAACAGGGCCGCCAGGATGAAATTGGTTACCGGCCCGGCTACGGAGACCAGGACCATGTCCCGGCGCGGGTTCTGGAAATATCTCGGGTCCACGGGAACAGGCTTGGCCCACCCGATGCGTCGGGTGAGGATGAAGACCAGGGTGCCTACGGGATCCAGGTGCTTGATCGGGTTCAGTGTCAGGCGCCCGGCATTTTTGGCCGTGGGATCCCCGAGGAGATAGGCTACGTAGCCGTGAGCCACTTCATGGCAGGTGATGCCCAGAAACATGGGCACGGCAAATATGGCGATCTCTTTGATGATGGGAGCGATATCGAACATGGAGAAATCGGCTATCACTAAGGGGGGGAATAGGCAATAGGCGAGGAACGGCAGGAGGCGATGGGGCATGGGCAATGAGCAAGAAAAAAAGCTCAACACCTCAAAGGTGCTGAGCTTTTAATTTCTGGTGGGCAATACAGGATTCGAACCTGTGGCCTCCAGCTCCGGAGGCTGGCGCTCTATCCAGCTGAGCTAATTGCCCGGACTTCATGGCGCGGTGTGCGCTGAAGAAGAGTGCTTATGTCCTAGAGTGGTCCCGGCTGTCAATGAAATTTTGATAATATTTAAAGAAAAAGGGTCCGCATCGTCGCGATGCAGACCCTCAGTCATTTGGTGGGCAATACAGGATTCGAACCTGTGGCCTCCAGCTCCGGAGGCTGGCGCTCTATCCAGCTGAGCTAATTGCCCTTAGCGAGGAGTGCTTTTATGCGCAGGCCGGCCAGATGTCAAGGCGAAACCGGAGGGCTTTTTTAAAGATCACTCCACCTTTGTCTTGTCCCCTTCCCGGCCGTACACATCCTCGAACCGGACGATGTCGTCCTCGCCCAGATAAGAGCCGGTCTGGACCTCGATGAGTTCCAGGGGGATCTTGCCCGGGTTTTCCATGCGGTGGGTGGTGCCCAGGGGAATGTAGGTGGACTGGTCTTCGGTGAGCACGAAGGTCTCGTCCCCGCGGGTGATCCTGGCCGTGCCGCTGACCACGATCCAGTGTTCGGCCCGGTGGTGGTGCATCTGCAGGGAGAGCACCTCGCCCGGTTTGACCGTGATCCGTTTGACCTGAAACCGGGTTCCCTTGTCGGTTCCCTCGTAGGCCCCCCAGGGACGGTACACCTTGCTGTGCAGCAGGGGTTCCTCCCGGTCGGCATCCTTCAACTGGTTGACCAGCTTCTTCACGTCCTGGACCCGGTCCCTGGCCGCCACCAGCACGGCGTCCTTGGTCTCCACCACCACGTGGTCGTGCAGCCCAAGGGCAGTGACCAGTCTGCTTCCGGCGTGGATGTAGCTGCCGGTCACATCTTCGGTGAGCACGTCGCCGATAAGAACGTTGCCGTTTTTGTCCTGTCTGCCCACCTCCAGCAGTGAGGACCAGGACCCCACGTCGTTCCAGCCCGCATCCAGGGGAATGACTGCGGCGGATCCGGTCTTTTCCATGACTGCGTAGTCGATGGAGTCTTCGGGACAGGTCGAAAATATTTCCAGGGGCAGACGCAGAAAATCGAGGTCCGCGGCCGCGCCGGCGTATGCCCGCTGACAGATGTCAAGCATCTCAGGCTGGAATCTGCCCAGTTCTTCCAGATACGCGGTCGCCCGCATCAGGAACATGCCGCTGTTCCATAGGTACTGTCCCGAGGCCAGATACTTCTCGGCCGTGGCCAGGTCCGGCTTTTCCCGGAACTCGTCCACGGCGAACACCGCGTCTGATTCGTGATCCAGGGGAGCCCCTTTTCTGATGTATCCGTATCCGGTCTCAGGCTTGTGCGGGACAATGCCGAAGGTGATCAGTTTTCCGGCTTCGGCTGCGCCCAGCCCCGAGGCCACAGTGGCCCGGAACCGGTCTTCATCGGTGATGACGTGATCGGCGGGCAGGATCAGGAGCAGGGCCTCGGGGTCCTGCTCCGCGGCCCGCAGAGCGGCGATGCCCACGGCCGGGGCCGTGTTTCGTCCCACCGGCTCCAGGATGATGGACTCGGCCGGTGTATGCAGTGCGCGCAGCTGTTCGGCCACCAGAAAGCGGTGGGCCTCGTTGCAGATGATCAGGGGCGCCCCTGCGCCAGGCAGACCTGCCGTGCGCAGAACCGTGTTCTGCAGCATGGTTCTGTCGTCGACCAGGGGCAGAAGCTGCTTGGGGTATAATTTTCGGGACAGGGGCCAGAGCCGGGTTCCGGAGCCTCCGGACAGGATGACGGGGAAAAGCATGGGGTGATTTCCTTTCAGGGCTGGTCTGTTGTGGGAAAGGGACAGGGCTTTGCCGCTTTTTATTGCTTTTGTGCCGGCTGATACTGCCACGACCCGTGCCTGCCTTCAAGAACGAAATTGTCATCCTTTCGTATCCTGGGCCGGGATAGGAAATACTGATTCTAAGACCGCAGCATGGAGTTGGAGCGTGGAGAAAAAGAGCCGATCGTTCGTGCGCAGCCCCTGCGAAGCATCGATTCTGTATGCCCAGAGTCCGGGGACCTATTACCGGGCCGTGATGTACAATGTCTCCAAAGGGGGAATCTATTTCGAGGCCGAAGCTCCTCTGGTGACCGGAGATGTGGTTCATGTCAAGGTTCTGGAGACTCCTTTTGCCCTTGCCCGGCGCGGTTACGACGAGGATGTCTACGCCACGGTGAAGTGGGTTCGCCGTCAGGATCACAACGGAGACCGGCGGTTCGGGGTCGGGGTGCAGAGCGTGGACCCGCTTCTGCAGATGCAGCGTCTCAGTCGGCGGGCCCAAAAGGAACGCACGCTGCAGGCGGCCTCCGACGCTGAGGAGATATCCACCCCTTTTTCCGCCGAGCAGCTTCCTCTCAGCTACCAGTCCCTGGACGGGGACGGACTGATTCTCGAGGTCAATCGGATCTGGACCGAACTTTTGGGGTATGGTCGGGACGAGGTCGTGGGAAAGTGGTTCGGGCATTTTCTGGATGCTGAGGGGGTGGAAGGGTTCAATGAGGCCTTTCCCTGCTTCAAGGAGCGGGGCACTGTCCACGGCGTGCGGCTGCGCATGGTCAAAAAAAGTGGGGAACGCATGGAGATCTCCCTGGAAGGGAAGGCCTCCTACCATCCGGACGGCCGGTTCAAGCAGACCCATTGCGTTTTTTACGACGTGACCGAACGTAATCGTCAGGAAGAGATTCTCAAGGAGAACGAGCGACGGGTCAGCCAGATTATCGAGGGCAGTCCGGTGCCCATGTTCGTGCTCAACTCCAGGCACGAGGTGACCCACTGGAACAAGGCCTGCGCCAGGCTGACCGGTGTGGATGCCGAGGAGATGCTCGGCAGGGCGGATGCGTGGCGCGCTTTCTACGATACACCGACAACGATCCTGGCCGACTATCTGGTAGGTGGCGCCTCCCAGGAGGAACTGTACGCCCGGTACGGAGACAAGGTGGTCCCGAGTGATCTTCTGCGGGACGCTTTTGCCGTGGAAGATTTTTTCCCGGGCCTCGGTGAATCCGGCAAGTGGCTCTACTTCACCTCGGCCCCGATCCGGGATGGCAGGGGCAATGTCATCGCGGCCATTGAAACCTGTTTGGATCTGACCGACAAGAGGCGGGCCGTGGAGGAGCAGCTCTACCGGGAAAAACTGCAGGGAGTGCTGGAGATGGCCGGAGCGGTGTGCCATGAAATGAACCAGCCCCTGATGATCATCTCAGGATACGCCGAGCTCATGCACCTCAGCCTGGCCGACTCCCGGGATAATCCCCTGTACGCCAAGACCGGCAAGATCAAGGAGGCCGTGGACCGCATGGCCAAGATCACGGCCAAGATCAAGGAAATCACCCGCTACGAAACCTTCGACTATATGGATGGCCACCGGATCATCGATATCGAGAAGGCCTCGTGCAAGAATCGGGAGTGATCCGGGCTTCGGCCATCATCTTCAAAAAAAGTTGAACAATCGACGTGTCGAAGCAGGGTTACGTCTTGTCGTGTTCTTGATCTGAAAACGGCGATCGTTGAAAGACCTCGCTCTTGGGTTCCCGGCCGGCTCTTGGCTGGCCCGGAGCATACTCACGCAGTGCCTGCAGCTGTGCGACCTGGTCCCAGCTGCCGTGCCGTCTGCAGTGTCTTAGCCGGTCCAGATCCAGACTGACTATGGTGGATGTGGGGTTTTCGCCGGCCTCGAAAATGCAGTCTCCCTCGGGGGAGATCACCAGGGATCCGCCTCCGAGATGGTGGTGTCCGTAGTCGCATGCCCCGTTCATATAGATGTAGTAGGCCTGATTTTCTATCGCCCGGGCGTATTTGATGTGCTGGTAGCTCGGAGGAATGCTGTCGGGATCCATGGAAAGCTGGATCAGGATTTCGGCACCCATCAGGGTCAGCGTGCGGCTGATTTCCGGGAAATCGGCATCAAAGCAGATCTGGAGTCCGAAACGGACATCCGGATCTGTGATGTCGAATACGTGGTAGTCCTGTCCTGGAATCGTTCCCTTTTCCAGATCGGTATCCCACGGCACCATCTTTCTGTAGATGCCGGCAAGGGTGCCCGACGGATCAAATACCGGCGCACCGTTGCTGAATTTTCCGTTCGCTTCGGCCATTTTCAGGCTGCCCGGCACCAACCAGACGCCGAGTTCCGCTGCCAGACGCCCCAGGCGCTGCATGGCCGGACCATTCGGATCTTCGATGCATTCCGGAGCGATTCCGAATTCAACGCCGACGATGAGGTGCGGCCGTCGCGGATCATTGCAAAGGGCCGTGGCCCTTTCTCTGAACAGATCGATATTTTTGTCGGTATCCCGGCTGATTTTCATTTGGATCAGCCCGACATGGAGGGTTTCAGACATCTGGGACTCCTTGGTTGTTTTGGTACCGCAAATGCAAATATTAATTCATTCTGCCACATAAGGCATGACCGGTCAAAAGACAAAGGCTCTTGTCGGGTTTTAGGCCCCCCTGTGTCTGGGAAGTTGTCGCCTACTCTCAAATCCACCTGGGGGGGAAGTGTCGATATTTCGATATCAGAAATGCAAAAAGGCCGACTGATCATTGTCTGATCAGTCGGCCTTTTTGCATTACGGTAACCGTTCGGGGCAGCTGGTGCCTTGTGTGGCAGGTGAGCGAGGAGAAGGGCTACTCTTTTATCACGTCCTCAATGCTCTTTGCTTCCAGAATTCGATCGAACCAACGGTCGATCTGATCCGGTGTCGCGTTGCGCAGCCGCTTTTGAATATGGGGATCGCGGATGTCGCCGAATTTTTTGTGCAGAAGACGGTTGAAAAGTTCATTATGGCCTTTAACTATTCCTTTTTCCAGCCCTTTTTCCAGCCCTTTTTCCAGCCCTT
>JAWLGC010000131.1:0-5681 GCA_041685265.1 Desulfomicrobiaceae bacterium
TTAAGTGTTAAGTTTTAAGTGTTAAGTGTTAAGTGTTAAGGGTTAAGGGTTAAGGGTTAAGGGTTAAGGGTTAAGGGTTAAGGGTTAAGGGTTAAGGGTTAAGGGTTGCGTGTGTGGGTTGTGGTGTCAAGGATTGGTGTGTTGAGAATGGGGTTTTGATGCTGCAGACGCGTTGGATTCTGATTTTTTAGACGTTGGAGTGATTCACTCTGAGTAAAAAATATTTCGTTAACATTGAAGGTAGGGAGAGGGTATGCGTTGTTTCAGGTTTCATGCGGGAGTTGTTCTGGTGTTCATGTTACTCGTGTCCGGTACTGCGTTCGGGGGGGAGCTGGTCGTTTCTGCGGCTGCCAGCCTGACCGATGCCTTTACGGACATCAAACCGGCTTTTGAGAAGGCGCATCCCGGGACAACGGTGCTTATGAACTTCGCCTCGTCCGGATCCTGTTACAGGCAGATCGAGATGGGCGCCCCGGCGGATCTGTTTGCTTCGGCCAACCCGAAATGGATGAACAAGGCTGATGACAACGGGTTCACCATAGCCTCTACGCGGCGGAACTTCGCCCGCAATTCCCTGGTCCTGGCCGTTCCGGCCGACAATCCGGCCGGAATCGGGGGAGTGCGGGATCTCGCCGGCGACCGGGTGGGCAGCGTGGCCGTTGGCACGCCGGCTACGGTTCCGGCCGGGCAGTATGCCAGGGGGGCCCTGGAAAAAAACGGGCTGTGGAACGAGCTGATCCCGAAATTCATCTATGCCGAGAGTGTCCGGCAGGTACTCGACTACCTGAAACGGGGCGAGGTCGATGCGGGGTTCGTGTATGCCACCGATGCGGTCAAGGGGGGCGACCGTGTGGCGGTCATTGCGGAAATCCCCTTGGAAAAGCCGGTCACCTATCCCGTGGCCGTGCTCGCGGGAACGGCGCACAGGCAGGAGGCCGAGGCGTTTCTCGCATTTCTGGCCGGACCTGAAGGCAGGCGCATTCTGGAAGCGACAGGGTTTAAGGTCGACTGATTTTGATAAGAAACGGACCAGCATCAGGCGGGAGTCGGATATGGACTTTGAAGTCAGCATTGCAAAACAGCTTCGAACAGGGCGCAAGGAATTTACTCTGAAAAGTCGCTTTGAATCGCGTGACAGCAGAGTCGTGCTCCTCGGCCCGTCGGGTTCGGGCAAGTCCCTGACCCTCAAGGCCATTGCCGGTCTGCTCACGCCGGACCGGGGCCGGATCACGGTCCGGGGCCGGGTCCTGTTCGACGCCCGGGCCGGTATCGACCTCCCGGCCCGAAAACGGAGGATCGGGTATCTGTTTCAGGACTATGCCCTGTTTCCCCACCTGTCGGTGCGCGAGAACGTCGCCTTCGGGCTGAAGCGGATGTTCAGACCCCTGGGGGCTGCAGGAGAGCGAAAGGTCGAGGAGATGCTCGAGGCGTTCGGACTGTCCCCCCTGGCCGGATGCCGTCCCGGGGAGATCTCCGGCGGGCAGAAGCAGCGGGTGGCCCTGGCCAGGTGCATTGTCCGGGAGCCCGAGGTGCTGCTTCTGGATGAACCCTTTTCCGCTCTGGATCAGCCGCTGCGGGTCCGGATGCGCCGGGAACTGGATGCGGTCCTGACCGAGTTCGATCTGCCCATGGTCCTGGTCACCCATGACGAGGAGGATGCCCGGGCCTTCGGGCAGACCGCCGTGGTGTACAAGGACGGGGGGGTGCACGGTGTGTTTTCCCGGTGTTCGGAAGACAGCAGCGAATGTCCTTTGGGCAAGGCGTTTCAGACGGTTTTTGCCGGGATATGACCCTTGAGGGTATTGCACAGTTTGTCTGTTCGGGTGTCGGATTGATCGGTTATCCGTCCTTTGATTTTCACCAGGAGGGATTGAAACGGCAAAGTTCGGTTGACTTGATCGTACATCGGAAGCAAAGGGTGAAGACGGGACCTGTCTTGTGTACAGGTTGTATTAGTATACCATCCTGTCAAAATTTAACCTGCGGAACGAAGCCATGCACTATCCGGCGCTGTTCACGGATTTTTACGAACTGACCATGATGGCCGGTTATTTTGATCACGCAATGCATAGAGAGTCGGCTGTCTTCGACCTTTATTTCAGAACGGCCCCCTTTAAGGGCAACCTGGCCGTGTTTGCCGGTCTGGAACCGGCACTGCGGTTTCTGGAGAATCTTTCCTTTTCCCGGGAGGAGCTCGACTACCTGGCCGGGCTGAACACCTTTAAGCCGGATTTTATCGAGTACCTGTCCGAGTTCCGGTTCAGGGGCAGGGTGACCTCGTTTTCCGAGGGCAGCGTGGTCTTTCCCGGCGAGCCCCTGGTCTCTGTGGAGGGGAACCTCCTGGAAGCCCAGCTTGTGGAGACGGCCCTGCTCAACCTGATCAATTTTCAGACTCTGGTGGCCACCAAGGCCGCCCGGTTGACCCATGCGGCAAAGGACGCCACGGTCATCGAATTCGGTCTGCGTCGGGCCCAGGGGCCGGACGGAGGGCTGTCCGTGGTTCGGGGGGCCTGTATCGGCGGCGTGCGCTCCACCAGCAACGTCTGGGGGGCCAGGGAGTTCGGCATTCCGCCCACGGGCACTCAGGCCCACAGCTGGGTCATGTCCTTTCCCGACGAGTTGAGCGCCTTCAGGGCCTACGCCCGGACCTTTCCGGATAAATGCGTGCTCCTGGTGGACACCTACGACACCCTGGAAAGCGGCATTCCCAACGCCCTGGTCGTGGCCCGGGAGCTGCGAGAGCAGGGATACGAGCTTCTGGGGGTGCGCATCGACTCCGGGGACCTGGCCTATCTCAGTGCCGAGTCCAGGCGCATTTTCGATGCGGCCGGGTTTCCGGAGGTGAAGATCGTGGCCTCCAATGAACTGGACGAACATCTTATCCAGACCGTGATCGAAGATGGAGGACGGGTGGACGTCTACGGCGTGGGCACCAGGCTGGCCACCTGCGCCGGAGCCGGGGGCGGCGCCCTGGGCGGGGTGTACAAGCTGGTCCGGTCCGGCGGTCGTCCCAGGATCAAGGTCACCAATGATCCGGCCAAGACCACGCTGCCCGACCGCAAGCGGGTCGTGCGCGTCAGAGACGAAACCGGAACATTTCTGATGGATGTCATGTGCCTGGAAGGGGAGTCGCTCAGGAGCGGAGACCGGGTCTACGACCCCCGGAACACGGTTCGCAATACAACGGTTCCCGAGGGAGCCGTCTTCGAGGATGCCCGGTCCGTGGTCATGGACAAGGGTCGTATCATCTGCGATCTTCCTGACCTGCAGGCATTGAACGACCGGTGCCGGGAGCAGCTCGGCTATCTTCCCAGGGGAAGCCTCAGACTGGTCAATCCCCACCGGTACAAGGTGTCCATCAGTGAGGGGATGCTTGCGCTTCGCACTCGCATGATCCGGGAGGTCGGCCACTACGATGCGGGATGAGCGCATTCGGTCTACAACAACATTTCAGGAGTGACTGTGGTCAGGAAATCACAAGGGAAATCAGGAAAAACGGGCTTCGGGGCAGGAACCCTCATTCAGAAGGGCGGCCCTGTCGACGAGGGAGGCGACGTTGGCGTGGCAGATCGGATTGTCAGTGTCGCCGGTCCTTTTATCGAAGAAATCGGTCCGGCCGATGATCATGAACAGGTCGTTCGCTCCATTCTCGGTTTTGCCGTGGCGGCCTGGAATTCGGTGCTCATGCCGGAGAAACAGGGAGAGGATCTGCTCTTCACGGTGACCACGGTTCCGGGACTGACCGTGGCCGAACTGGAGGAGCTGCGGACCAAGGTGGATGAAATGGTGATCCGTCGTCAGGAGCTCTACCCGGACGATCGTCGCTATGTGGACAACTATCGGTTCTCCGGAAGCGGTCGGGACCTGCGGTTTGAGGCCAGGGTGCTTGATCAGCCGTCCTGAGTTGTTGGTTCCGAGGGACGACGAACCAGGTGTGCAACTCTTCACCTCAGGTAAGAAAAACCGGGATTATGGGGAATAAGAGGGGTAACGGGATTACGAGCAGAGGCTGGATAATCCTGTAATCCTGCGACAAAGGAGCATAATCCCTCTAATCCCTCTAATCCCGATACAGGGACCTGTACCCACGCCTTTGAAAAACAGCTGCAGGAGGTTTTATGGAACTGAATGGAAAGCGTTTTGTGCTCCTGGTGGAGACGATCTTCAACGATCATGAGTTCTGGTATCCCTATTACCGGCTCCAGGAGGCCGGGGCCGAGGTGACCGTGGTGGGGTCCGGTTCGGCCGACAGATATACCGGCAAGAGCGGGACCGTGGCCAGGGTGGATATGCCCGCCTCCAGGGTCGATCCGGACTCATACGACGGGATCATCATTCCCGGCGGATATGCCCCGGACCACATGCGGCGGCATCAGGCCATGAAGGATCTGGTGCGCACCTTTGACGAACAGGGCAAGGTGGTGGCCGCCATCTGCCATGCCGGATGGCTGCTGGTTTCGGCCGGCATCCTCAAGGGGCGCACTGTGACCAGCTTTGTCGCCATCAGGGACGACCTGGTCAACGCCGGGGCGGACTGGGTGGACCGGGAAGTGGTCCGGGACCGCAATCTGGTCACCAGTCGGACCCCGGACGACCTGCCTGTGTTCATGCGCACCATCATTGAAACGGCTGCTCAATAGAGTCTGGACTGTCGACAGAAACGCCCCTGCCGGATGCATCCGGCAGGGGCGTTTCTGTTTCGTTCAGGTAGGTGAGTCGGCAGGCGAGGCCGGGCAACCTGTCAGGCCGCCTGGGGCGCGAACCGTCTGGCCAGGTAGATGAACGGGGTGTCCATGATGCCCATGAGCATCTTGATCACATAGGTGGAAAGCATGATCTCCAGGAAGACCGGCAGGGGAAAGACCCCGTAAAAGGCGATGGTGCAGAAGATGGCCGAGTCCAGGAACTGGCTGGTCAGAGTGGACAGGTTGTTGCGCAGCCAGAGGCGGCCTTCCCCGGTCTTTTTCCTGATGGCGTGGAACAGGGTCACGTCGCTCCACTGGGAGACCAGGTAGGCGGCCATGCTGCCCAGGGCCACCCTGGGCATGAACCCGAAGATGGTCTGCAGATGGGGCTGGGCAAAGTCGTCCCCGGCCGGCACGAAGTGCAGGGCGATCTGCATGTACAGGGTCCCGGCCACCAGGGCCAGAAACCCGAGGAGCACCCCTTTTTGGGCCTCTTTTTTGCCGAAGAACTCGCTGAGCAGGTCCGTGGACAGAAAAATGGAGGCGTAGAGCACGTTGCCAAGGGTGGTGGTCAGACCGAAGAGCTGCACGGTCTTCAGCACCTGGATGTTGCACAGCAGCAGGCTGAACACGATCATGGCCATCAGGCCGGATTTTCCGAACATGCGAAAGGCGAAGATGACCACGGCCAGGTCCAGCAGGGCAAAGCCGATCCACAACATTTCGTTCATGTATGAAGACTCCTTGGAAGCTTTGGAAAAAAATGAAGTGCGGGGCAGGAACAGGACAGGGCAGGGAGAGCGTCCGGTGTCGGATCAAATGGAGAAGAAGAGCTCTGCAGGCGTTCGTGGTTCAGGATGAGCAACGCCCCGCGGGATGGGTTTGTGGCTGAATCGGAAAAAAAAGGCAAGGGAAAAATCGCGGGAAGGGGCCACGATCCGGATCCATTTCGAAAAAAGCGGAAAAAAGTCTTTGACAACCCTGTGACACCTCTAT
>JAWLGC010000132.1:0-5628 GCA_041685265.1 Desulfomicrobiaceae bacterium
CAGAAATTCGGCCAGGTCCCGGTTGGTTCCGGTTCCAGAGGCCTTTTTGAGGCGGTCGAGCACTCTGTCCGTGCGGCGCAGGGCGGCCAGCCCCGAGATGTCTCTGGCCCGGACGTACATGCGTGGTGTTCCGGCCACGGTTTCATTGTACACGGCCATAAAGGAGATCACCGAATAGGAGCCGGTCCGGTTTTTAATCCGGCATTCCAGGCTCTGTTCCTTGTGTTCGTGCAGGACCATGCGCATCAGACGGCGGACCCGGGGCAGATCGTCGGGGTGGAGCAGGGCCAGGCCGGACCTGAAATCGTCGGAGTAGAACTCCTCCTCGTCCGGGAGGCCATAGATGGTCGGCGAAAAGATCTGGGAGGTTCGGCGCAGGATGCGTCCCTGGGTGTCCAGGACCAGAATTGCGTCTCCGTCAAGCTCCCGCAGGCTTTCCATAAATCGGTTTTCCCGTTCCACGGGCTGGGTTATGTCCTGACCGATGCCCAGCATGCCGATGATTTCCTTGCCGGAATCGTCGAATATGGGTCTGCGTATGACCCGCAGCCAGGATTTTTCCCTGGTCGGATGGGGCACGGCCTGCTGGATGACTTCCCGGCGCTCCTCAAAGACCCTCAGGGCGGCCCTGGTCAACAGGTCGGCCTTGTGGGCAGGAAGAAAATCATGTTCGGTGCGCCCGAGGACCTGTTTTTTGTTTTTACCCAATCCTTTCAGATAGTTGTCGTTGGCGTACACGATGCGGTGATCCCGGCCGCAGACCCAGGCCATATCCGGCAGGGCGTCCACGATGCGTGAGAACTCGTGGGCCAGCTTGGAGAAAAAGGGGAATTCCCGGTGCAGCAAGTACCCGGAATAGGCCCGGACTGTTCCGGCCCGGTTTCTGATGACCTGGGCCGAATACCAGAAGGATCTGGGGGAACCGTCCCTGCAGCGAAGTGTGACCTGGCCGGAGTGGATTTCTTCCTGTTCCCGGAGGAGTTCAACGATCTTTCGTCTGGAAATGTCACTGAAGTAGAATCGTCCGGCGCTGTTACCGATGACCTCGCTCTTGTCGTATCCGCACATGGTACACACAGCCCGACTGGCGTCCTCGATGATACCGTCCCTGCGAACCGTGAATCCCATTTCCTGCCCTGGTTCCTCGCCGTGCAATCCCAGAAATTTTCCCCACCCCACGATAATGGGTTCAACATCCGTAGGAATCTGTATCCCCTGCCAGTGGACCATTCTGTGCCCGGAGCCGTCGGGCAGGTGCATCTTCATCCTGGCCTCTCCCAGGTGTCGCGTGCGCAGGTTCTCGCTTTGGATGGTTCGCCCCCGGGCCTGGTCGTCTTCCTGCAGAAATTCGAAAATATTCCTGCCAAGGAGCGCTTTCTGCGTCTCCCCCCGGACCAGGGCGTAGGCTCGGTTGGCATGCAGGATTTTCCCTTCCGGAGAAAGAATGAGGCCGAGTTCCGGCATGGCGTCCAGGCCGTGGGCATAATAGGAGATGAGTTCCTGTCTGGTCATGGCGGGTCCTGTTTCATCGAGGCTGAAGATGGAAAAGACGTATTCATGAATAGTGAAGCTGCTTTTCAATAGTGTTCATGTGATGTTAGCTCTCGCTCTTCCTTTGTATGAGGTCAATATCAAAGTTCAAGGAGAACGGGATGTACAAGTCGATGATCCGGTTGCTTGCGGGCCTGCTGGTGGTGGTCGGTGTAGCGGATGTGTGCGGGGCTTCGGGCTATGCCATTTATGAAT
This sequence comes from Desulfomicrobiaceae bacterium, assembly GCA_041685265.1. Taxonomy (GTDB): domain Bacteria; phylum Desulfobacterota; class Desulfovibrionia; order Desulfovibrionales; family Desulfomicrobiaceae; genus JAWLGC01. The sequence continues at coordinate 1,747 of JAWLGC010000132.1, forward strand.
GGGGCGCTCGCGGAAACGGGATGGGTGGGGCCGTGATAGGCCGGGCTGATGACCCGTCCGCCGTGGTGTCCAATCCGGCGGGAATCACCCAGTTGCCCGGGGAGCGGTTTCAGACCGGGGCAACCGTGGTGATGCCTACTGCGGACGTCAATCTGAACGGAGCCGGGGGCAAGGCAGGCCGGGCCGAACACAATATATGGACCATGCCCTCCCTGTATTATACCCGGCAGATGTCGGACAACTACTGGTTCGGTTTCGCGATGTATTCCCGGGTCGGACTGGGCACGGACTACCAGGACCAGGACAACTGGGCCGGCCGGTACAACTGCTCGTATGCCGGGATCAAGGAGGTCTCCTTCAACCCCAATCTGGCCATGAAGCTGACTGATGAGCTGTCCGTGGCTGTTGGTGCCGAGCTGGCGTATCTGCAGTTTGAGTACAATATGTATACTCCCACTCCTGATGGGGATATCCGCCAGGAAATAGATGCGGACGGACTCGGGTACGGGATCAATCTGGCCGTGCACTACAAGCCCGCTGATTGGGTGGCCTTCGGTGCTGCCTGGCGCAGTGAGATTCAACTTACGGTGTATGGAGATGCTGACTTTAGCGCGAAAGGTCCTTTTGCCTTAAGTAAATATGATGTCAAAGATCAGGGCCTGGACGGAACAGAGCCTCTTCCCGAGTCACTGGCTTTGGGTGTGGTTTTCTACCCTTTTGAAAAATTCAGCATTGAGGTGGATGGGATCTGGACCAAGTGGAGTGCGTACAAGGAACTGGTCATCAACTATGATGACGGTAGTAAAGCGACCAGCACTAAAAACTGGCACAACACCTGGCGGTTTCAGGTCGGGGCGGAATATAACCTGACCCCGAATTTCGACCTTCGGTGCGGTTATGTCTATGACCAGTCCCCCATTAATGACGAGTACGAGGACTACGCGGTTCCCGGCAACGACCGTCAGATCGTCACCCTGGGCGCGGGGTATCACCGGGGCAACTGGACCGTGGACGGGTCCTATGGATATCTGTGGATGAAAGATCGTCACTATGAAGCGCGGCCCGATGATCATATTCTGGATTCCGATATGGAGAACGGCCAGGCCCACATGGTTGGCCTGAGCGTGGGATACCGGTTCTGATTTCTGAAAAGAGGACCTGCATACAAAAAGGCGGCTCGCAAGGAGCCGCCTTTTTGTATGGTTCGCCGTAGTGAGGCGACTGGACGGATACCGCAGCGGGCTCAGGAGCCGGCCACGGTATCGGTGTCGTGCCGGCCGGACCATTTCCGGACCATGGCCGTCAGGGCCGCGAAATCCAGGGGCTTGGGGAGATGGTCGTTCATTCCGGCCTCGAGCATCCGCTCCCGGTCTCCGGCCATGGCGTGGGCGGTCAGGGCAATGATCGGGATGGTGCGAACCGGTGCGAAGGTCTGTTCCGATCTGATGGCTGCCGTGGCCTCCAGGCCGTCCATGACCGGCATCTGGATGTCCATAAATACCATGTCAAAAGCCTCCTTTTGCAGGTGGTCAAGGGCTTCCCGGCCGGAAACCGCTGTTTGGACCGTGCATCCCATCTTTTCCAGCATTCGACCGGCCGCGGCCCGGTTGACCGGGTCGTCCTCGGCCAGCAGAACGCGCAGGGTGCTTTCGGAGCTGCCAGGGGCCTGGCCGGCAGACTTCTTTTTGGACTGTCGGGGTGGTTCTGCGGCCAGAGTAAAGGGGAGCGTGCACCGAAATACACTGCCCTGCCCTGGGCGGCTCTGGACCGAGATCTCTCCATCCATCAGCTCCACGAGCCGTTTGACGATGGACAGTCCGAGCCCGGCTCCTCCGACCTTGCGGGAATAGGACCCGTCCACCTGCCGAAAGGGTTTGAATATTCGGTTCAGCATTTCTTTCGGGATTCCGATGCCGGTGTCCGAAACCGTGAACAAAACAGCGACTCCGTCTGAAGGCTGCTCGGCAGCAAGGGACGCCTCGACCCGGACGGAACCGTGCTCCGTGAACTTCAGGGCGTTAGTCACCAGGTTGTTCAGGATCTGCCGCAGTCTGCTGCCGTCACCTCGCAGCCAGGGGGGAATATCCGAGGCAACGTTTACCTCCAGAACAAGACCCTGCCCGGTTGCGTCCCGGGAAAAGAGCTCCAGTATCGATATACGGATCTCTTCGAGAGAAAAGGTCTCCTCCTGGAGCTCCATTTTTCCCGATTCCACCTTGGACAGGTCCAGGATGTCTCCGAGAAGCCGGGTCAGTCTGTGGGAGGAGCCAAGGCCCGTGGTTACGTATTCTCTCTGCTCAGAGGACATATCGGTGGTTTGCAGAAGCTGAAACATGCCCTGGATGCCGTTCAGTGGCGTGCGGATTTCATGGCTCATATTGGCCAAAAATTCGCTTTTGGCCATGTTGGCCGCTTCTGCCCGCTGCTGTGAAGCTTCCAGTTCCTTGAGGATTTTTTTGCGTTCCCGGAGTTCGCTGCGCAGTTGACCGGTACGCCGGGCCACGGTTCGCCGCAGGGACCAGGTCCAGAAAACCATCACTCCGAACAGGGCAAGCCCCACGGCCAGGGCCGGAAGCAGGTAGGTGGCGATCCGGTCCAGAATCGTGCTCTGTTCATACCTGCCGAACCATTTCTGGTGAATGGCTGCGTATTGGCCGGTCCGCTTCAGAATGGCCAGGCCTTCAGTGAGCCGGTCCAGAAGATCGGTCCGTCCCTTTGGAACTGCGAAGCAGTACTTGCGGGGCAGAAACGGGGCCCCTGCCGGATGGATGTTGGAGAGTTTGTAGCGCTCTGCATTGTACAGCCCCTGCAGTGTTCCGATCAGGGCGGCATCATGCTTTCCGGCTGCCAGCATGCGCAGGGCCTCGGGCTGCGATGGGACACGGACCGGGGTGATATCCGGGAAGCGGCTGGAGATATGGTCGTCTATGATGTCCCCGGCCTGAATCAGGACCTCCTTGCCCCGGAGGTCCGCAAAGGTCTTGATGGGCGACTCTTCGGGGACGAAAATGGAGTGGAAAACAGTGATGAACGGTGAGGAGAACTCCACATGGGCACTGCGTTCGGTGGAGAAATACATCCCGGTCATAGCGTCTATTTCGCCGTTTTCGAGCTGGGATCGGACCTCGGTCCAGGGGCCGAGGTCGATGCGGATGTCGAGCCCCATGGTGTCGGCCACGGCTTGAAACAGTTCGACGTTGAATCCGGAGGGTTGTCCGTTATCCAGAAACTCATAGGGGGGGTAGTTCCGGTCTCCGCGAATGTGGAGCGTTTCGGCCCGGGCCGGAAAGGCCAGGGCCAGGAGCAGGACGGTTAGCAGCAGATGGAGTCCGTGGCGGTAACGGTATGCGCAAAGTTGCATTGCAGGCCTCGAAAGTCTGGTGCTCCCTGGTTGCATCAGGGAGCACTATCACGGGAAAGGGTATTTGCAGTGTTTCTTTGCTTCTACAGTTTTTTGGAAAAGGAGGAAAGGCCGGGGTCCGCTGTCTGTTTGGTTCAGCCCAGCATTTCCGGCAGCCACAAGACCAGCTCCGGAAAAACAATCAGCAGTGCGATGCTTATGGCGAATGCCGGGATGAAGATGAGCACCCCCTTGAAGACCTGGGCCAGGGGAACGTCTCCGGCCATGGAGGCCACGATGAAGGTGCTTACCCCGACGGGTGGAGTGACGGCTCCAAGGGTGGTGATCACGGTGATGAGCACCGAGAACCAGATTGGGTCGTAGCCGAGGGACTCGGCCACGGGAAAGAAAATGGGCAGGGTGATGATCAAAAGGGCCAGGGCGTCCATGATCGCCCCGCCCACGGCATAGATGCAGCAGATAACCGCGATGATCACCACCGGCGGCACGGACATGGAGGCCACGGCCCCGGCGATTTCGAA
>JAWLGC010000133.1:0-5626 GCA_041685265.1 Desulfomicrobiaceae bacterium
AGGAATTCATGGGAGCTCAGTTCCAGGAAGGTCTGAAGGTGGATGTCGTATATTTTTCTGATGTGATGAAAGTATACCTGGGAGAAAATGAAATATCTTGCCCAGAGCAGAGATTCGGCCGCATTTTTGCGGCTCGGCTGGACCTTGGAAGGGTATCCCGTTAATGAGGAATTCGTTCAAGTTATTTTTTTCCGAAATGCGGTTTTCTTGATTCGGATGTGTGCTTTTGGGCGACATCCTGCATTGCCGAACGGGATCGGGTGGATCGTTGAAAGGCATCAATGGGACAGGGAGTGTTGCGATGGACAAGGGAAGGGTATGGATGGCGGCGGTGTTTTTTGTGTTCATGGTCGGGACGGCCTCCGGAGAGGATCAACAGGCAGCGGATGTGGACGGTGGTGTGGCCCGGTGTCCGGACTCCCCCAACTGCGTGTCGTCCATGAGTCCGGATGAGAAACACCGGGTGGAGCCGTTTGTGCTTGTCGGCGATGCGAACCCGGCCTGGAAGGCGGTCCGGGCCGAGGCCTCGGAACTGGTCCGGTCCCAGGTGGTGGAGGAGAGCGGCACGGACATGCGCCTGGAGTGTCGCAGCCGGCTCTTCGGGTTCGTGGACGACGTGCATCTGGCCCTTGATGCCGACGCGAAATTGGTTCATGTCCGCTCGGCGTCCCGCACCGGGTATTGGGATTTAGGCGTGAATCGCAAGCGAATCGAGAGGCTGCGGGAACGGCTGCGGGAAAAAGGGGTGGTCCGCTAGACCGCTTTTCACAAAACAACCAACCGAGAAGATTATGAAAGATGGAACGCGACGCACGGATATCCGCCCTGGACTCAAGGTGAACATCATCCTCAAGAAGGACCAGCGGACCGGAAAATTGACCGGGGGAGTGGTCAAAACCCTGCTCACCAAGTCCCCGGTACACTCCCGGGGTATCAAGGTCCGCCTTGAGGACGGCCAGGTGGGCCGGGTGGCGGAGATTCTGGAGGAGTCATGAAGATCTGGGTTGACGGGGATGCCTGTCCGAAACCGGTCAAGGAGATTCTGTTTCGGGTTGCAGACCGGATTCCGGTGGAGGTCGTTCTGGTGGCCAATTCAGGGATGTTCGTGCCCGGTTCCAGATGGGTCCGGCTGGTCCGGGTCGCTCCGGGGTTCGATGTGGCCGACAACCATATCGTCAAGGAGGTCCGGCCCGGTGATCTGGTGATCACTGCGGATATCCCCATGGCTGCCGAAGTGATCGGAAACGGTGGAATCTGTCTGAGCCCCCGGGGTGAGATGCTGACCAAGGCCAATATACAGGGCCGGCTGACCATGCGTAATTTTCTGGAAGAGCTGCGCTCAAGCGATGTGCGCACCGGGGGTCCGCCCCCGTTCAATCAGCGGGACAGGCAGAATTTTGCCAACGAACTGGACCGGTATCTGCGGGAGAACGGCTGAGAAGATTCTGAACCACGATTTCATGCGACCCCCAACAAGCGTATTTCGATATTCGATATCGGGATACGTTTTTTTTGTGATTGAAGTGATGTGCGACAGATTCGACCCTCGCAGACACCTGCGGTATCAGAGCCATTCATTCCCGCGAAGGCGGGAATGAATGGCTCTGATATTTTTCTTGGAAAAAGTTAGGATGTGTGAACTTTCTGGTTGACATTTGCACAATCTTTTTCATAGGACCGAACCCGACGACCTGATCGTGTTCGAGAGAGTACGAAAGGGTTCTGTTCTTTATTCGTTTCAGAGAGATGGAGAGAAAACGTGCTGAAGGCACGTTTTTTTTGAAGATATAAGTTAGGTATGGCTAATAAAAATTCAGGAGGAAACGTGGGAAGCAGGACCATTTGTCTGCGCAACATGCGCATTGATCAGCAGGCGACGGTGGAACAGATTTCGGCTCAGGGAGAGCTCGGCAGGCGGATTCGGGACATGGGCCTGACTCCGGGGACGGCCATAAAAGTGGTTGGAAGGGCGCCTCTCAAGGACCCGGTGGCCCTCAGGCTGATGGGATTTACCCTGACCCTTCGAAACAACGAAGCCGACCATATCCAGGTCGCCGTGCAGGAGTAGCACAATGAGCGCAGCATCCATGACCATCGCCCTGATGGGCAATCCCAACTCGGGGAAGACCACTCTGTTCAACCTGCTTACCGGCGGCCGCCAGCATGTGGGGAACTATTCCGGGGTCACCGTGGAAAAGCGGGAAGGTACGCTGAAGGCGGACGACATGACCTGGCAGGTGGTCGATCTGCCCGGGACCTATTCATTGACCGCATATACCGAGGACGAGGTTGTGGCCCGGGATTTTCTGGTCCGCAATCGTCCCGACGGAGCCGTCACCGTTCTCGATGCCACCAACCTGGAACGCTCCCTGTATCTGGTGGTGCAGTTGCTGGAACTCGGGGTACCCGTGGTGGTGGCTCTGAACATGATGGACGAGGTTCGCAAAAACGGGACAACCATTGCTACGAATCAACTGGCCAGGCTGCTTGACGTGCCTGTGGTGGAGACCGTGGCCCGGACCGGGGAGGGCAGGAGCGACCTTCTTGGAGCGGTCAAAAAGAGCCTTGATTCCGGCGAGGTGAGCCGACCGCACCTTACCGTCTCCTATGGCCATGACATCGAAGAGGCGTTGACGGAAATGGTCCCCCTGATTCGGGAGCAGGCTTTTCTGACGGATCTGTATCCGGCCAGGTGGACGGCCATCAAGTATCTGGAAAACGATGAGGATGTCATGGCCAAAGGGGCCAGGGCGGGAGCGCCCCATGACCAGCTGCTCGCCATTGTGGACCGGGTGGCCGCCCACCTGCAGACAACTCTGAACACCTATCCCGAGGCGATCATCGCCGACAGCCGTTACGGATACATCACCTCCCTGCTCAAACAGGGGGTGCTGACCCGCAATCCGGACCGGGAGTCCCGGGCCCGTTTTTCGGACAACCTGGATAGAATTCTGACCAACTCCGTATTCGGCCCGGCCATCATGCTCGGGGTCATTTATGGAATGTTTCAGGCCACCTTTGTTCTCGGCGAAATACCCATGGGGTGGCTGGAATCGTTTTTCGGCTGGCTCGGGAGCTCCGCCTCCGCCATCATCCCGGACGGCCTTCTGCAGTCCCTGGTGGTGTCCGGTATCATAGACGGCGTGGGCGGGGTGCTCGGGTTCGTGCCCCTGATCATGGTCATGTTCTTCCTGCTCTCCTTTCTGGAGGACTCCGGCTACATGGCCCGCATGGCCTATATGCTGGACCGGGTCTTTAGGGCCTTCGGGCTGCACGGCTCCTCGGTCATGCCCATGATCGTGTCCGGCGGCATTCCCGGCGGTTGTGCCGTGCCCGGGGTCATGGCCGCCCGCACTCTGCGCAGTCCCAAGGAGAAGATCGCCACCATCCTGGTCGCGCCGTTCATGAGCTGCGGAGCCAAGGTTCCCGTTTTTTTACTTCTGGCGGCAGCCTTTTTCCCGGGTTCCGGAGCCCAGGCTCTGTTCTGGATCACCCTGGCCGGATGGGCTGCAGCCCTTGTGGTGGCCCGGGTGTTGCGCTCCACCGTGCTCAAGGGTGAGGCCACGCCCTTTGTCATGGAACTCCCCCCGTACCGCTTGCCCACTCTGCGCGGGATGTGCATCCACACCTGGGAGCGGGCCTGGCAGTACATCAAAAAGGCGGGCACGGTCATTCTGGCCATCTCCGTCCTGCTCTGGGCGGCCATGACCTTTCCGGGGCTTTCGTCAGAGAGGGTGGCGGCTTTTGAGGCGGAGCGGTCGCAGATCGAAGCCTCTTCAACCATGACCGACCAGGCCAGGGAGCAGGCGTTGCTCGAGCTCGACAACAGGCAGTCCGGTGAGTCTCTGCGCAACTCCGCGGCCGGCAGGCTCGGCACCGCCCTGGAGCCGGTCACCAAATGGGCCGGGTTTGACTGGCGCACCAATATCGCCCTGATCGGCGGGTTTGCAGCCAAGGAGGTCATTGTCTCCACCCTGGGCACGGCCTACTCCCTGGGCGACGTGGACCCGGAAGAGGCGCAGCCCCTTTCCAGGCGGCTGGCGTCGGAGCCCGGCTGGAGCCCGTGGACCGCTGCCGGATTGATCGCCTTTGTCATGCTCTACGCCCCCTGCTTTGTCACCGTGGTGACCATTGCCCGGGAGCTGAGCTGGAAATGGGCCTCCTTTTCCGTGGTCATGAATACGGTCCTGGCCTTTGGGGTGGCCGTGGGAATCAGTGCCATGGGATGATGGATGTGTACGGAGAGGGGTGTGCCCCTCTCCGTACCACAATCGGAAGACTGAAAAAGGAGGGGATTATGTGTGCAGCTCTTGTGGGCGGACTGGACAGGCTTCGTCGACAATATATTCAGGCGGCCGGGGCAAAAGGAGTGAAACTCGATGTTTTCACCGGCAGGGAGCGTTCGGTCTCCTCCCGACTGACGGGCAGGGATGTGGATCTGTATATCGTGTTTACCAACATGGTTTCCCATGAGGCCAGGAAGGAAGTGGTCCGCATGGCCCGGAAAAACAATGTGAACCTGGCACTCAGCCATTCGTGCGGTGTGAGCAGCCTGCGTAAAACGCTGGATGCGCATGATTTCAAGGGGAGGAAGTGATGAGCTGCAAAACGTCCATCGGCTCCGCAGGGCGGCGGAGTTTCCTGGGTGAGGTCCTGGATCTGCTTTGTGTCTGTCCCGCAGGAGAAACTGGTACCGTCCTGGATAGCGGAGCGGGTGAACTGCCGTCTTCCGGAAAAGGGCGGAATAAAGGAGGTGAGGAGTGAAAAGGGAGTTGCACCTGCCGAAGGACGCTGAAAAAAAGGGGATGCCCGTCCCGGCGCTGGTTCTGCTCCGGGGAGCTGAATGTTCGCCGGACTGCTCGAAACTGATCGAGACCGTCCATGAATTTTCCGAGTCTCTGGGCGTGGCCATCGATGCCAAGGACCCGTACACCCGGACGCATTCCACGGAAGTGGCCGAAGTGGTTCAGGTGCTTGCCAGGAGCGTAGGACTGGCACCCGATCAGGTTGAGCTGGTTCATATCGGAGGCCACCTGCATGATATCGGCAAAATCGGGGTTCCCGACTCCATATTGAACAAGGTCGGGCCACTCGAAGCAGAGGAGTGGACCATGCTCAAGCAGCATCCGGAGATCGGGGCCAGGATTCTGGAACCCGTCCGGACCATGGCCGGGACCGGGATTCCGGGCATGGTCCGGCATCACCACGAGGCTTTCGACGGCACCGGATACCCTCATGGTCTGGCCGGAGAGGATATTCCTCTGGGGGCCAGAATCATTGCTGTGGCCGACAGTCTGTCGGCCATGCTTTCGGACCGCCCGTACCGACCGCGTATGTGCTATTCGGATGCCCTGGCCGAGGTGATCCGTTGCCGGGACACACAGTTCGACCCCGTAGTGGTCCGGGCCCTGCTGTGCCGGGCCGGTGAGATCGGGAAGATTTTCGCGTCACAGCCCGGGACATGGGCGACCTGAGGAGGAAAGAGAATGTCGATTTTGTACAGAGAGAGTCGCGGCAACCTGCACCTGCGGTTGTCCGGGGATTTCACGGAAACGGCGGCCCGGAATGTGCTCGATCTGCTGCGTCGTTCGGCAGGTGGTGAGGGCAGGGTCTTTGTTGATACGGC
>JAWLGC010000003.1:0-66227 GCA_041685265.1 Desulfomicrobiaceae bacterium
GAGATCCGGGACTGGGTCATGGGACTCTCCGCAATGGGGCCTCGGACCGTGATCATCACCAGCGTGCCCCTGCCCAACACCCGGGGGAACTGCAAGGTCTCCTCGGTGGTGGCCTACGACCGGGAAGATGGCCGGCTGTGGCGGGTGGACTGCGACTACATCCCGGCCCACTATCCAGGCACGGGGGACGCCTTTGCCAGCGTCATCGTCGGCTCCCTGCTCCAGGGTGACAGCCTGCCCATCGCCCTGGACCGGGCCGTGCAGTTCGTGTCCATGGCCATCCGGGCCACCTTCGGCTACAGCTCCCCGGCCCGGGAAGGCGTGCTCCTGGAACGGGTCCTGCCCAACCTGCGCGCCCCGGTCACGGCATCCAGCTATGAGATCATCAACCAGTAATCCGAGCGGAGTCCTGTTCACCGACCTGGATGGGACCCTGCTGGCTTCAAACAGGACCCTGCCTGCCGAAAATCTGCGCGCCCTGCACGATCTCGGCAGAGCGGGTGTCGTCCGGGTGGTGGCTACCGGGAGGTCCATGCATTCGTTCAGGCATGCCGTGCCCAAAGACCTGCCCGTGGACTACGTTATCTTCTCCACGGGCGCGGGCGTGCTTTCCTGGAGCGAAGACCGCATTCTCATCAAGCACGAACTCACCCGGGAACAGCTGCAGCGGGGCCGGGAGGTCCTTGCAGAAGAAGACATCGACCATATGGTCCATGCCCCGATCCCGGACAACCACCTGTTCTGGTACCGGGGAACCGGCCAAAGCAACCCCGATTATCTGGCCAGGCTGGAGCTGCTGAAAAGATTCGGAACCGAGCTTCAGGACGGTATGGAGATCCCCGGGGCCAGCCAGCTTCTGGGAATCATCCCGCACAAAGGACACGGCGCCCAGCATCGTCGGCATCTTCGGCTCCGGGAGCGGCTGGCCGGCATGAGCGTCATCAGGGCTACCTCGCCCCTGGACCATATGTCGGTCTGGCTGGAGATCTTTCCCGAAGCAGTTTCCAAGAGCCGGGCGGCAGGCTGGCTCCTCAAGCACCTCGACCTAAAAGACAGCCCGACCATGGCCATCGGCAACGACTACAACGACCAGGACCTTCTGGAGTGGGCCGGGAATGCCTTCGTGACAGCCAACAGCCCGGCAAAGCTGAAAGGCCTGTTCAGACCCGTAGCCGCCAATGACGAAGGCGGGGTGGCCGAAGCAATCCGTTTATGGATGGAAGAAAAAATATAGCAGGTTCCGCCTTCCCTCGACCATGCCTGTTCAGCTGCATGACCGCCAACAAGTTCCTGGCCATGACCTCGAACACCGGGCCCATCATCCTCCACAGCCATAGCCCATACAGGATTCCGGAAAATTTTATTGCCGATTACAAATCAAATCGGCTCTAAAAAAATCCGATTTGATTCAATATCAGATTTTTTTATCCCGGGATTTGGAAGGCAGTCAGCTGATAATTGGGAATCCGTCACCCGATAATTGGAACACAGTTTTTCAAAATCTGGCCCCCTACCCAACCTATCCACCTGAATACAAACAAAATCATCATCTTCTGGAGTCATACCAGACAAGACCTCGAACTTGTCGCACCCCTTCAGGGTGCAAAAGAAAGTATTCGATACCCAGGGCGCTGCCCTAGGCTGTTATGTGTCGCCCCTTCAGGGCTCAAGAAAGAGGCTGATTGTAATAAATTCACCGCCTGAAGTCAGGGCCTCGTCGCAATTTTTATCGTAGAGACAAGGCATGCCTTGTCTCTACAGAATAACGGCAACCATCGTAGGTTTAGGAAAACGACGTGCGTAACTTCAGTTACGTAAACGAAAAAAAGCGAAGAAGGAATTCTCCCTCTTCGCTTTTTATATTGCGAACCGGGACTGGGAATCCCGCGCTCTACCATTTACTGCTTGTAGATATACGTCCCCACATGTTCGCCGTTCAACGCTTTGGTCAGGTTGCCCGGAACCATGCCGTTGATGATCTGAACCCTGTCGATGACCTCGCTGTTCTGGATGATCTCCAGACAGGGGCGTTCGATGACCAGGTCGTCCTGGTCCATGTCCATGTCCATCTCCATCTCCATCTCCATGAGGTCTTTGGCCCCGATCTCGAGATTGAACAACTCCTATTTTGCCCAAAGCCGCGCAGGGTGGAAATCCGGCTTATGCCAGGATCTCGATCCCATGCTCGGGGCAACGCACCAGCACCGAATCCCCCACAGTCAATCCCTGGTCCAGCAAATATTTTTTCCGAAGCAGCGCGGTGAGAGGGACGCCGACTTCCACGACCACCCGAACCCTGTTCCCCTCCCTGGAGAGTTGCGCTATATGGCCCTGCAACTGCCCGGGGTCAGGGTGTACGCCTGTGGCCGGGGTAATGATGACGGACCTGGGGTTGATGGAGATTTTGTCCCCATCCCGGACCGGGGCAGGCAAGTCCAGAACCACGGAATCGCCGATACACCCTCTGGGGGGGGGGGTCCCTTCCCGAGCCTGAACCGAAAAAATGTTTTCATGGGCAAAGTCGCTGGGGCGCCCGGCAAACAGGAACAAAATCTTCTGGGCCAGCCGGGCCGCCTGGAGCCGGTCATGGGTGCAGACAATAACGGAGACGCCCCGCTCCTCATGGATGCGTTTGATGATGGCCTCAATGGCGATACGGCTCTCCACGTCCACGCTGGCCGTGGGCTCATCAAAAAACAGTACCCGAGGCGAGCAGGCCAGGGCCCGGGCAATGGCCACCCGCTGGGTCTCGCCGCCGGACAGCCGGACCCCCCGGACCTTGAAGAAATCGCGCATGCCCACCAGATCCAGGCACTCCTCCACAATCCGGTTCCGCTCCCTGGTTCCCACTCCGCGCACCTTCAGCCCGAACCCGACATTGGCGGCCACGGACGAACTGAACAGAATCGGGTGCTGATCCACCAGGGCCACCTCCCGTCTGAGAGGCAACAGCGACGCTTCGTCGAACCGGACCGGCCGATCCCGGTACCAGAGGGTGCCTCCGGACGGGGATTCCAGAAAGGCAAGCAGGGACAAGAGCGTGGACTTGCCCGAACCGTTAGGACCGAGCAGGCCGTAGACCCGCCCTTCCTCCATATGGAGTTCAGGAATGTCCAGCACCACCCGGCCTTCATACTCTTTGCGCAGATTCCTGGCCTTGTAGAGCATCACTTCCCTCCCCGCCCCTGAATCAGGTTCAGGGCCACATTGACCAGCAGGCTGATGGCCATGAGCACCAGCCCCAGAGCCACGGCCAGAACAAACTCACCCTTATCGTATTCAAGCGCCATGGCCGTGGTCATAGTCCGGGTGAACCCCCGGGCATTGCCCCCGAGCATCATACTGATGCCGATCTCGGAGATGACCCGTCCAAAAGCGGCCACCACCGCGGCCATGATGGCGAACCGGGCCTCGCGCAGGACCACCAGGCCGGTCTGCAGCCGGGTGGCGCCGAGGGTCATGGCCGTTCTACGGTACCGGTGGTCCAGGCGGGAGATGGCCGACAGGGTAAACGTGGCCACAATGGGCAGGATCAGAAAAAACTGCCCGATGACGATTGCGTTCTGGGTGTAAAGCAGATCCAGGGAGCCGAACACGGCCCGACGGGAGATGAAGGAATACACGAACAGGCCGATGACCACCGTGGGCAGGGCCAGAAGCGTGTTCAGGAGGGTGATCACCCCCCGTTTGCCTGGAAATTCGGAAAACCCGATTCCAAGTCCCAGAGGCACTCCGACCAGGGAAGCGGCCAGGGTGGACAGACAGCTGACCTTCAGGGAAACCCCGACCACGGTCATGAGCTCCGGGTCCAGGGAGCGCATCAGAGACAGAGCCGAGAAGAAACTGTCGACAAAAAAACTCATATGCCATCCACCATGTCGGTCATTGCAATGACAAGTCGGTTATGGTCTGAGGCGACGCACAACCGCCCGAATCCACATTCGCGCCCTTCGCCTTACAACGTCTTACCCGAGGACGCGAATGTGGGCGCCAAAAGCGAGAGTTCCGGCTCCAGGCAGACATGCTGGATGCGGAACAAGACATATGATTTACCCGCAATCGCACCTGGTCATTCCGACACCTTTGAGCATCCCGAAGGCCCCGGCCAGCATCATGTCCCCGCCGGGAGAGACAAACCGGACATCAAACCCTTCGAGCATCCCCCGCCTTGGCCCGAGGACGACAACCGGTTCAAACCCTCCGGGGACCTCGTGCATGGTTCCGACCGAACAGCCGTGGCCGTTATCTTTGAAAACGTCCTCGTTGGCCAGTTTGCCCTGCCGGAACCGGGTCAGATCTTCCCACAGCTTCTGCCCGTTCAAAAGCCCGGTATGATGCTCGTAGATGGACCGCACCCGACCATCATGGACCAGAAAGGCCACGGTGTGGCTGTTGCCCACGTTGACCACGCACACCCCCCGCTGCCTGGAAAGCTCCTCCACCTCAGGGTCGAAGAGGGCCCCCAGCAGAGCTGCGGCGCCGGTATCCGAAACCATGCCCGGCCCTATGCACTGCTTCAGGCTGGTCAGCCGGGTCATCATGGATGGCGGGGAGGTGAACAGCAGTTTTTCAACCCTGCCCTGGTCCGCCTCCAGAAAACGGTCCCAGAATTTAAACCGGCTGATGCGGTTGCTCTGGCCCGGATGAAAACCGTGATCCTGAACGCAGGCCAGAACTCCTTCCGGATATTCCAGGCCGGCCATGCCCAGAAAAGGACGCCAGAACCCGGGATCGAAATCGGCCAGATGGACCGGAGAATACCCCAGGGGACAGTCCTCGATAAGCTCGATGCCCATGGCCCGAACCCGGTTCAGGTCATCGCCTATGGCCAGAGCGGCCTCGGGATGAGCCGTCACCCTGAGCCCGGCCTGGAGATGGCGACGCACGGCAAAGGTGAATCCTCCGCCCATATTGTGCCCGTACAGATAGACATCCTTTTCCTTCTTCCTGAGGGCATCGATCTGCTGACCCACTATCCTGGCAGGAGAGGGTAAAATAAATTTAGGACAGTTCTCAAGTTCCCTGTCCGGCATGAAATACAACACATCCTGGGTTCCGCTCCCGATATCGAGACAGAGCAGGGTCTGAGAATGAGGCATGGTCACTCCTTGAAAAATGAAAGAGGGCGGGAAAATCCCGCCCTCTTTACCCGGGTCAGGCCCGGGACGCAAACCCTTATCGCGTCATCATTCTTCCTCAGTCACGAACACCAGTGTACCGTCCTGCATGTCCACGGTCACGTTCCGGCCGTCTCCGAGGTTCCCGGTGATGATCTCCCTGGCCAGCGGCGTCTCCACATTGTGCTGCAGGTAACGCAGCAGCGGCCGGGCGCCGTAGACCGGATCGTAGGCCTCCCGGGCAATAAACTCCCTGGCCGCAGCAGAAAGGGCCAGACCGATCTTGCGGTCGGCCAGCCTGGCCTGCAGTCCGGCCAGAAGGAGATCCACGATCTTCTTGATCTGTTCCACCAGAAGCGGCTTGAACAGGACCACTTCATCGATACGGTTCAGAAACTCCGGCCGGAACGCCCCGCGCAGGGTGTTCATGACCTGATCCCTGGCCCCGTCCCGAAGCTCACCCAGCTCGGTAATCCCCTCCAGCAGGTGCTGGGAACCAAGGTTGGAGGTCATAATGATGATGGTGTTCTTGAAGTCCACGGTCCGGCCATGGCTGTCGGTCAGTCTCCCGTCATCCAGAATCTGCAGCAGCACGTTGAACACGTCCGGGTGGGCCTTCTCGATCTCGTCGAACAGGACCACCGAATACGGTTTGCGCCGGACCGCCTCGGTCAGCTGCCCGCCCTCGTCGTATCCCACATACCCCGGAGGGGCCCCGATAAGCCGGGCCACGGTGTGCTTTTCCATGTATTCGGACATATCCAGGCGAACCATGTTCTCCACGGTGTCGAACAGGGACCGGGCCAGGGTCTTGCACAACTCGGTCTTGCCCACGCCGGTGGGGCCGAGGAACAAAAAGGAGCCTATAGGACGATCCGGATTCTTGAGCCCGGCCCGGGCCCTGAGCACGGCGTCGGCCACGGCGGTGACGGCCTCGTCCTGGCCCACGACCCGTTCGTGGAGCACGTCGGCCAGCTTGAGCAGCTTTTCCCGCTCCCCTTCCACCAGCCGGGCGACCGGAATCCCGGTCCACTTGGCCACGATGGAAGCCACATCGTCGGGCCCGACCTCTTCCTTGAGCAACCGGGCCGCCTCTCCACGATCCTGATCTTCCACTTCGGCAAGCCGCTTTTCAAGCTCGTTCAGCCTGCCGTATTTGAGCTCTGCGGCCCGGTTCAGGTCATAGGCCCGCTCCGCGGTCTCAATCTCATGCCGGGTCCGTTCGATCTCCTCCTTGAGGTTGCGCACTCCGTCGATGGCTGATTTTTCCTGCTCCCACCGGGCCAGCAGCTCCTTCTGGTCCTCTTTAAGATCGGCCAGCTCACGCTCCAGCTTTTCCAGGCGGTCCTTTGAACTGCGGTCGGTCTCCCGTTTCAGGGCCTCGCGCTCGATCTCCAGTTGCATGATTTTCCGGTTGGCCTCGTCCAGCTCCGTGGGCAGGGAATCAATCTCGGTCCGGATCATGGCCGCCCCCTCGTCGATGAGGTCGATGGCCTTGTCCGGAAGCTGACGGTCGGTGATGTATCGGTTGGAGAGAGTCACGGCCGTGACCAGGGCGGAGTCGGAGATGCGCACCCCGTGATGGACCTCGAACCGCTCCCGCAGGCCGCGAAGAATGGAAATAGCGTCCTCCACGTCGGGTTCGTCCACGACAACCGGCTGAAAACGGCGCTCCAGGGCCGGGTCCTTTTCAATGTACCTGCGGTACTCGTCCAGGGTGGTGGCCCCCACACAGTGCAGCTCGCCCCTGGCCAGCATGGGCTTGAGCAGATTGCCGGCATCCATGGATCCCTCGGCCTTGCCCGCGCCCACGATGGTGTGCAGCTCATCGATAAACAGAATGATCCTGCCCTCGGAATTCTGAACCTCCTTAAGCACCGCCTTGAGCCGTTCCTCGAACTCGCCCCGGTATTTGGCCCCGGCAATAAGTGCCCCCATATCCAGGGCGAACAGGGTCTTATTCTTGAGCCCCTCGGGCACGTCCTGCTTCAGGATGCGCTGGGCCAGCCCCTCCACAATGGCGGTCTTGCCCACCCCGGCCTCACCGATAAGCACCGGATTGTTCTTGGTCCGCCGGGACAGAATGCGGATGCACCGCCGGATCTCGCCGTCACGTCCGATGACCGGATCAAGCTTGCCGTTCTTGGCCTCTTCCACCAGATCGCGACCGTATTTCTTGAGGGCGTCATAGGTTTCCTCGGGATTGGCCGAGGAGACCCGTTGATTGCCGCGTACCTCGGACAGAACCTGCAGAATTTTGTCCCGATCCAGCTTGAACTGATCGTTGACCCGACCCAGACCGGTTGATTTCCGCTCCTCAAGCAGTGTCAGAAAGAGATGCTCCACGCTGACATATTCGTCCTGCATGGTTCCGGCCAGTTCAAGCGCCTTGACCAGAGCGGTATTGAGTCGCTGGGTGACGTAAACCTGGCCCGGCTGCCCCCCCGGGCCGCTGACCCGGGGGAGTTTGGACAGCTCCCGGTCCAGAGCCGCGGTATAAACCGACGGATCATATCCGGCCTTTTCAAGCAGTTTGATGCACAGGCCGTTCTCCTGTTCGAGCAGGGCTGCCATGAGATGTTCCGCATCAGCCTGCTGATGCCCGTGCCGGATGGCTATGGTCTGGGAAGCGGCAATGGCTTCCTGGGATTTCTGGGTGAACTTGTTCAGGTCCATGAACTCCTCCTCGGCGACACGCGGCCGCCCGGCTTCGATGCACACACCACGGTGGAGAATTTTATCCCGTAAACTCCTTCCGAGCCCGCTTCAGTTCCCGCTCCAGCTGTTCTACCCGCTCCAGCAGATCCACGATAATGCTCCCCCCAACCGGGGTCAGCTCAAAATCTGCACAGAGCCGCAGAAACTTGCGCACCCGGTCCACATCGCGATCCCGAAACAGCAATTCCTTTCGACCGGTCCGCTCAGGGTCGAGCCACCCCATCTCCACAAGTTCAAGAACAACCACCGAGGACGCCCCTGTGCTTTCCACGAACTGCTCGATGGTGATCTTTTCAGAGCGTACCGGGGCACTTTTCATATCCTTGGGTATGATGGTTCCATCCATGATCTGCGTCTCCTCAGGCCCTGGGATTGAAATTCGAGGCCGCTGCCAGCTTTTCCCACAACTCTTTTTCTTCAGCGTCGATCTGCTTCGGCATCCGGATCATGATCCGCACCAACTGGTCCCCTTTTCCAGCTCCTCGACCCAATCCTCTGCCCCGGATACGCAACTTCTGCCCACTGCTGATCCCTGCCGGAATGGTCATCTCCACTGACCCGTCCAGGGTGGGAACGGTCACACTGGTTCCAAGGGCAGCTTCCCACGGAGCCAGTCTGAGATCGTAGAGGACCGATTCTCCCTCAAGGGTGAAATCGCGGTGGGGCTCGATGCGGACTTTGAGAAAAAGATCCCCGGCCGGACCACCGCCGCGGCCCGGACTGCCCTGTCCGGAAAGCCTGATTTTTCCGCCTTTTTTGATCCCGGCCGGAATATTCACACTGAGGGTCTTGGTCTGCATGGTGGGGTATCCGTCCGGTCCGGCAACCTGCTCCTTGAGGGAAATGGATTTTTTGCCGCCCCGGAAAGCCTCTTCCAGACTCAGACCGATCTCAACCTCGGCGTCGCTGCCTTTGGAGCGCATTCGCTGCCCGAAAGGGCTTCCCTGAAACCCGGCCTGACCGCCGGGGCCGAATCCTCCGCCCCCACCGAACATGGTCTCAAAAAAATCGCTGAAATCGGCACCGCCGAAACCGCCTCCACCCCCCTGTCCAAAATCGAATCGAGCATTCCCATAGCCCGGAGGAGGCTGAAAGTTCTGCCCCTCCTGCCAGTTCGCACCCAGGGAATCATACATTTTCCGTTTCTCGGGATCCTTAAGAACGTCGTTGGCCTCGTTGATCTCCTTGAACTTGGCCTCAGCCTCTGTGTTGTTCGGATTGAGATCCGGATGATATTTTCTGGCCAGTTTTTTATAAGCCTTGGAGATCTCTGCCTGGGTAGCCTCTCTCGAAACCCCCAGCAGTTTGTAGTAGTCTTTATATTCCACGCCCATATGCGTACGCTCCTCAAGCTTGGGTCACTGGACCGGCTACCTCATAGGGAATGCCGGTCCGAAACCGAAAATGTGTGCATCGTCATTATCAGATGTGTGAGGGAAGAGTAATACTCAAGTTGAAAGAGTCAAGAATTTGACGTTTTTTTCATCGCTTTCACGAAAAAATCATTTTCGCTCCAGTACCTGCTCAGGCCGGTTCCTGCAAGACAGTCCGTCGCTATCCTTTTTCGCTCTGAAGCGACCTGGTTCACCTGCTGCCTCCGGTCCCGCCCCAGGCGCGAGCCGGGAATGTCCACACCCGAGCTGGAAAAAAACTTCCTGATGGTCACTTCAACCCAAGCAGCTCCTGAAACGTTCTGCTCCTGAACCACGAGTCGTGGGGAGCAAGACAGCGCCACACCGGCCGACCCAGATAGACCTGCAGGTCGTCAGGGTCCATATCCACCATTTCCGCCAGGGAACTACGCAACTGCAGATCATGATGACATATTTCGAGTAACGCACGCAGTACCCTCTTCCTGTCCTGATCCGCGGACCAGGCAGCCAGCAGTGTATTGATCTTCCCCCACGAACAGGTCCGCTCATGCTCCATGATGATCTGCCCCATGCCGCTTTCCGGTCCTACCAGATCGAACCGGGTCAGCCGCTCCCGTGCATATACCTTTTTCATAAGCTCCGGGTTTGTACAGGAAAGCAGGCGGCACTCCAGGGGCCTGCGGGAATAGACCTGACATCCGGCCGGTTCCGGGGTAAAATAAAGACAGGTCCAGGACTCTTTCTGCCCCTTGATCTTGAGCATCTCCCCTTCCAGACGAACCAGTTCGTTTTTAACCGGGTCCAGAGCGGTCTCTCCCTTGCGCAGGCAGACCAGGTCGGTCTTGGCAATCCCGCCGGACCGCACCAGCTTCAGATCTTCCCGGTGCAGGACCGGCCCTCCCTTGATACAGCAGGTACCGCACCTTCGGCATGTAGTTTCAGTCATAGTCATACGTTCTCCTTGCTCACTGAAGTTACGCAGTTCTCAAGCTTTATCCAAAGCACTGGGACCGCTATACCCTTGTCCTCTTCCTTCGCGTTTCTTTCGTCCTTCGCGGTGGAAGAATCTTACCGCGAAGGGCGAAAGAAACGCGAGAGGGAATTGGGATAGCGGTGCGTAGCTGCAGTTACTCACTCAAAATATATACTGCCCTGCCAACGCTAAAGAAAAAGGCCGGTTTCCCGGCCTTTTTCCTGCTTGTGTCACCTTTGCGAGGTGCAATATATACCCTGTGTCGAATCAGTTGTAAATCTGGTTTTCGAGCCAGTCCCTGATCTCGGGAGAGACTCCGTACACTCCCTTGTGGTTGCCGATGTCACTCAGAAACTTCTTTGCCATCCCGGCGGGAAGTTTAAGCTCGGCCAACTCTTCTGCTCCGTCGGAGTTACGTCGAACCAGTATCACTCTCGGCTTTTCCGGCCAGGTATCCACGATAAAGTATACGGAAAAATCACCTTTTCCCTTCACCGCATTCTGATATCCGCCCCTATACCCGTTGTTGCCCCACTCAAGGTAAAGGGCAACGGCATCTTCAGGGGTCATTTCCCAGTCAAATATGAAATCTTTGAATTTTGCCAGCTGTCCCATACGTCCCTCCTTGGAATGTCTTTCTGCTTGCTTGACCTATTTATTAGTAATCATCACCATTAGTGTCAAGTCTTTTCACAAACCAAACATGCCTTCCAGTAACAATCTAATATCACACATTAATCCTTGAACACCCAGCCATCTTTCTCCTCTTAAAACAGCCAAAAAAAACTCTGATTCAGGAACCTGCGTATCCTGAAGCAGAGCTTCGCCAGCGTGACAGAAAAGTCTTTGATTTAAGTCAAAAGAAAAAAGTCAAAGGGAAAGATGTGTCAGATCCTGATGTCGGGGCATGACTCTTCGCCTGAAGAGATTTCATGTTTGAACTTCCTGGCGGCAGCCGTGAAGCCGGCGGCCCAGGTGGGCACTGTCAGGGTGTGGATATGGGCGTAGGTGGCGAAGGTGTTGCGATAGACCAGGCCGTCGCGGTGCTCGCGCATGCCGTGGCCGCGCAGCATTTCCAGAGCAAAATCGAAGCCGCAGTCAGCATCGTCGCAGGTGGAATAATGGAATTCGTGCCCGGAAAGTTCGAGCCCGACAGCATGAAAGGGATTGGGGGCAGCCACTCGGGCCTGAATGTAGCCGTGGCCCTGGGGTTTGGGGCGGACTACGGTGGTCAGGGGAAAGACCCCGGACATGGGATATTCGTGCTCATTGTATTTAAGAGAGCGCCCAAGATACATAAATCCGCCGCATTCGGCATAGATGGGCAGCCCCTTATCGGCAAGGAGCTTGACCGTTTCCCGCATCACGGAATTTTCGGCCAGTGAACCAGCCAGGGTTTCCGGAAATCCGCCACCAAGGTACAGGCCGTGCAGTTCCGGCCACTTTCCCCCTTCCAGCAGCGTCAGCGGAATGATTTCGGCTCCCTGTGCCTCAAGGGCTTCCAGGTTCTCCTGGTAGTAGAACCACAGAGCGGCATCGCGTACAACCCCGATCCGAACCGGTTCCGGAGCCGGCTTCGGGGTTTCCCAAAGCTCCAGGAGCGGTTCGTTGTAACCGGGAGCGCTTTTGGCTGTTTGCCAGATGGCATCCACATCGAGATTTTCCCGGACCATTTCGGCCAGGGAACAAAACGCGGCTTCCGTGGCTGAAAATTCCTGGTCGGAGATCAGCCCCATATGCCGTTCGGGAATGGGGTTCTGCTTCAGTTTTGGCAGGGTCCCGTACACCTCGAGGTCGGTGTATTCCTCGATGGTCCGGCGGAGCATGGAACGATGTCTTGCACCGGCAGTCCGGTTCAGGACCACCCCGCGAAGGTCGAGATCCTTCTCAAACATCTGACACCCGAGCACGACTGCGGCCATGGTCCGGGTCACCTTGGTACAGTCCACCACCAGCACTACCGGGGCGTTAAGGATTCTGGCCAGTTCAGCCGTTGAGCAGGTCCCCGTGACATCCTTGCCGTCGAACAGGCCGCGGTTCCCTTCAATCATGGCCAGATCATATCCCTGACTGCGGGACCAGAACAGGGAACGGATCTGATCGGCGGAAAAGAGAAAAGGGTCCAGATTCGATGCCGGCTCCCGGCTGGCCAGGGCCAGCCAGTTGGCATCGATATAATCTGGGCCCTTTTTAAAAGGCTTGACCTGGTATCCGGCTTCACACGCGGCTCGGCAAAGACCAAGCGATACAATGGTCTTGCCGGCACCACCACTCAGCCCGGATACGACAAGCCGGGGGCAGGAACGTCCGGCGTCAGACTCTATTTCCGGAAAATGACTCACTTTACAACCTGTCTCAAATCAATCACCAATGAAACATGCCAGATTCCGGGCATGACGCTCGCAAACCCAAAAAACGGATACGGAAAGTCTAGTCTTCACCCTCGGCGCCGCCCTGCTTTCCTGCACCGGGAACACCGTACATGGTGGTGCTGCCGCTGGACCAGTACTCAAGGACGCCTTCGGAAACCAGCTGGTTGATGATCTTCTTTGCGGCCCGGGGCTTCATCTCGGGAAAAAGACCGGCCAGGTCGTTGAAGTAGAACTTGGATTTGTTCTTGGATTTGGATTCGATGTATTCGAGGACGATTTCTTTGGGATCTGCCATGAGAACCTCACTTTTTTAAACCCGGGGCGGACACGTCCGCCCCGGGCCTTGATGATGCAGTCGAATTAGAACTTGAAGTTCGTGCTCTGACGCCAGGTGTAGTAGGCGGGATCACGGAAATCATCGATCATGTGCTCGGAGAACTCCAGGCCGGTGATGCTGAAAAAGCGTTCCCAGCCGATCCGGTCGGCCCAGTCACCCAGACGCTCGTACTTACGGGCATTCTGCGCGTAGGCTTCAACGATCTCGCGCATGACTTTGGCCAGTGTGGGCCAGCGGGGCGGCTCGTTGGGGATAAAAGCCACGACGACTTTGGAGAACTTGGGATCGCTGATCCGGTTGGACACCTTACCGCCGGCCATGATGACGATGCCGTCACCGGTCTGGTCGGACAGGGGCAGGGAGGGACACATGGTGTAACAGTTACCACAGAACATGCAGCGCTCGTTCTTGACGGCAACTGTCTTAACAGTCTTGGTCTCGCCTGCTTCGGTGGTGATCTCCTTCTTGGTCGGGCGGATAGCGCCGACGGGGCAGGATGCAACTGCCAGGGGAATCTCACACAGGTTGTCCAGCCATTCATCATCGATGATGGGCGGCTTGCGGTGGTAGCCCAGGATAGCGATGTCGGAGCAGTGTACGGCACCACACATGTTCAGGCAGCAGGCCATGGAGATGCGCAGCTGTGCAGGCATTCTCATCTGACCGAACTCTTCGAACAGCTCGTCCATGACCACCTTGACGGTACCGGAAGCATCGGTAGCCGGAGTGTGACAGTGGACCCAGCCCTGCGTGTGGACAATGTTGGTGATACCGGCGCCGGTACCGCCGACGGGGAACTTGTTGGCTCCGCCTGTCTGCTTCTGAGCGTTCAAGTACTCTTTCAGCTTCAGAGCTTCTTCCTTGGTCTCGACCATGAACTCGACGTTGTTCCGGGTGGTGAACCGCAGGTGTCCGCCACAGAACTTGTCGGCGATCTCGCAGATTTCGCGGATCATGCCCACGGACATGAGACGGGCAGCACCGCAACGGACGGTGTAGACTTCTGCGCCGGTCTCGGACTTGTGCATGAGTACGCCGCCTTCGACGATTTCATGCCATGCCCACTTGCCCTTGTTGTCCTTGATGACCGGGGGCAGGAATTTGCTGTAGTGCTGGGGACCGATATCGGTGATCCGGCCTTCCATCGGTTTTTCGGGATTGTATCCAGAAGAAATAAAAGCCATTTTTGAACCCCCTTCTTATCTCTGGTGGTGTTTGCGGTATTCAGCGATGTCGCGATCCCAGCCGCCTTCAACGTCCTCTTCCTTCCAGAAGATGTACGGATTGTGGCGGGGTTCCTGAACATGCTGGGGAATGGGCTTGACGCCGGTGGCTTCGAGAAGCTTTCCAAAGCCCTGACGCTTGATAAGCTCGCCCAGCCGCTCACGGTTCTTGCCTTCTTCCATCCACCAGTCCCAGACGCTCTCGATGACTTCCTTGATCTCGTCAAAGGGCTCTTCGGCCTTGATGAAAGGAATGAGCAGGGAGCCCATCTGGGCACCGTCGAGGATGGGGGCCTTGGCGCCGCACAGGATGGACAGGCCGCGGTCATTCCCGATGCGCAGTGCGCGGGGCATGGTGTTGATGCAATGCATGCAACGGACACATTCCTTATCATCGATCTTCAACTCGCCGTCTTCAAGCCACATGCACTCGGTGGGGCACAGGCCGATGACTTCCTTCTGGATGTCGAACGCACCCCAGTCACGGTCGGCATGAGCGCCGCCGTTGGGCATGATCTCGCCGCCCATGTAGGCAGCAACGGCTTCCTGGTCGATGCGGATCTCGTCGCGCCAGGTGCCGATAAACGACATGTCGGAACGGGCGATGGAGGCCACACAACCGTTGGGGCAGCCGTCAAACTTGAACTTGAACTTGTAGGGGAATGCGGGACGATGCAGTTCGTCCTGATATTCCTGGGTCAGCTGGTAGCAGAGCTCCTGGGTATCGTAGCAGGAGTACTCACAGCGGGACTCGCCCAGGCAGGCAGCCGGGGTCCGCAGGTTGGAGCCGGATCCGCCCAGGTCGTTGTTCATCTTGTGGGTCAGCTCGTGGAAAACTTCTTCCAGCTGCGGTGTAGTGGTCCCGAGCAGGACGATGTCGCCGGTGGCGCCGTGCATGTTGGTCAGACCGGAACCACGGAATTCCCACAGATCGCAGAGCTGCTTGAGGAAATCAGTGGTGTAGTATTTGCCGGCAGGCTGGGCCACACGCATGGTGTGGAAGTGAGCTACGCCGGGAAACATCTGGGGCTGGTCACAGTAACGACCGATAACTCCACCGCCGTATCCGAAAACACCGACAATACCACCATGCTTCCAGTGGGTGGTTCCGTCCTTATAGGACAGCTCGAGAACGCCGAGCAGGTCGTCGCAGACATCGACCGGGATCTGGTACTCGACCTCGTCCTGCCTCTGATGACGGCGCTCTGCTTCCTCCTTGATGTCAGTGACAAAGCTGGGCCATGGCCCGCTTTCCAACTGATCCAACAGTGGGGTTTCATGTTTAGCCATTACAATCCTCCTTCAAAGATTAGACCGTGTTTAGTAACACCGCACAACACCACAAATGACACCACCCGGATGTCCTGCGGTCCACAACCTCATTCTCACAAAAAAATAAACACTTTGGCCAAGGTAAAAGTTTGTGAATTTTCACCCAACACCCTGGCTTTGTCAACCCCGAAACCAATCCATCCGAGGCCGCTGCCCGGATCCCCGCGCAGAAACGCGGACTCGGAACCGTTTACCGGTATTGTTCGATTTCCGCAAGGATGGAGGGCTCCACCTCGTACCCGTTGGCCTGGGCCTTGTCGAAATTCTCAACCGCCTTGGCATGCTCCCCTTTTTCCAGATAGGCAAGACCGATGTTATTATAGGCCGGCCCGAAATGCGGCTCGATCTCAAGAGCCTTGGAGGACTGGAAAATACACATGTCGTAATCCCCTTCCATCAGGTAGGCGCTCCCCAGGGAAGTCAGGGCCTGAATAAATTGGGGATCCAGGGACAACGCCTTTTTCAGGGACTTGATGGCCTTGTCCGTTTCATGCTGCTGCAGGTACACGAACCCCATATTTCCATGCGGTACGGCGAATCTGGGACGGATCGTCGAGGCCTTCTGGTTGTACTCAAGACATGCATCGAGTTCGCCCCGGTGCATGGCCAGACCACCCAGCTGTACATACGCCTCGGCGATCTCGGGATCCAGAGCAACAGCCCGCTTCAGCTCGGCCTCGGCCTCGGCAAGATTGCGCTTGCCGATCATTGCGGAAGCCAGGTTGTAGTGCAGGTAGGCATCATCCGGAGCCTTAGCCAGTTTTTCTCTCAGTTCCTGAATATAGGAATCCGCAAAATTTGCATTGCTCATGATCATCTATCCCTGGTTCAAATTCTCTCTTGAACGGAAACGGTGAGCCATATCCGTTTTTGTACCTCAAATCACCGCATCAGGCAAAAATCAGTACGTCACCTCATCTCGTCCGAATTCAGACTGCTCTTTCTCCAGCAGCTCCTTGTACCACAAAGCGAACTCAAACATGGCCCGATACCGGTCGTCGCCGTTGACGATCCCCAGGCAGATATCCATGACCCCCTGACCGTAGGCGTTGCTGTAGTTATCGGGCTTGCATTCCTGCAGAAACTCCCGGACCAGCTGCTGCGTGGTCCGTTTGGTGGTGTCCATGCGCATCTCCAGGGGATGCTTCGGCTCCTGGAACGGGGCCCACTTCTCATACCCGATCCGGTCGATGAACTTGCGCCTACGCGGAGACAGAGAATCATAAATTTTTCTCTTGTACCGCTCCTTTTCAGAGAGAACAGACTCGTTGTTCATCTTCTACTCCTTTTCCTGCTCCGGAGTAAGGCACCACTCCTTGGTTCCTCCTTCCGCCTTCTTCTCCACCACTCCGAGAAATTCGTCGGTGAATTCCGTCAGCAGAGCAGAGGAAACGGGAAGAAGCGTAGAGGCAAGCCCCGGGTATTTGGAATTGATGGCCGTAGCCAGATCCCGGCTGACATCAAGCAGGACCTGTTGCACGGCATCGACATTGACCGTCGGGTACTGGACCCCGGGCTGAAAACCGGACTTCCCGCAGGTATGTGCTTTCCCATCAATAGCAAGAGGAAGCCCGTACAGACGACAGGTGAGAGGACGGACAGCGTACATGGCACATGTGTCGTCCTCTTTCAGAAGAGGGCAGCGTACCCGCTCCCGACCGGCCTGCTCGAGAAGCTTTTCGGTATCTTCCTCGCTTTTGGAAGCCTGATAAACCCGCTTCTTGATCTTGTAGACTTTCCGATCGGCCTTGTCGGCCCGGGGCAGAATCTTCAATCTGTCCTCTTCCTTCAACTGCCGAAACTGGTGATTCAGATACAGCGCTTCCACGAGGGAGAGGTCGAACAGGGCATGACAGCAGTCGCTGCACCCCGGCGAACAGGTCACACAATCCGGAAACTGCTCTTTTACCTGATTGAAGACAGGATCAACCCGGGATACGAGTTGCTCATAGCGCTCAAAAAAAGGTGAAAAATCTACTGCCATGAAGGGCTCCTTTCTGGTCTCTTGGCGACAATACAACAACGACAGGCCGGAGAACTCCGGTCCGGACGCTCTATTGCTACGTGGGCGTGCATATTACAAGCTGCACCCCTACTAATAGGTCGGAAAAATTATGTTTCGGCGTATGCCGGGGCGGGATGAGTGAAAGCATCAAGAGTATGCCGAACGCACACGGTCCTGAAACATTCGAAATTTTGCGACGTGATGACGGGGAAAGATACGGCGGGTCCGAAGACCCGCCGAGAACGAAAAACTAGTTTTCTTCAATGGTGATGGCGTCGGCTTCGCAAACTTCCACGCAGGATTCGCAACCGAGGCACTCTTCTTCGTTGATAACAACGGCTTTGCCGTCCTGCATTTCGTAAACTTCTACGGGGCAGACATCAACGCATTCGCCGTCGCCAACACACTTATCCGCATCGACAGTGACTGTATAGCCCATAATACACCTCCAACTGAATTAATGAATTTCGATTCGTCCACCGCGCTCCTCCAAGGGGCCGGTGCAGGTAAAACCCCCTTACACACGAACCATACGCGTGTAAACAGGAAATCAACATACTCATTTCCCGACAAAAAAGACTTTTTATCCTTTAATGTCAGGATATTAGATAAAAAACTTCGTAAAAAAAACAACCCCGGGCAAAGCCATGCCCGGGGTAACCGGACATCAGGAAATTTCGACTTCCCGCTTCACGCCGATGGCGATTTTATACAGGACGGTCAGTATCAGAAACCCTGTGGCGTAAATCCCGAGAGAGACCCCGAGCTCCAGCTGAGTGGGGACATACTCGGTGATTTCATGCAGAGGACTCGGGACAAAACCGCCGCCGATCATGCCCAGCCCCTTGTCGATCCAGGCGCCGACAAAAATAAGCAGAGAGGCGATGATAAGCATATTGTCCCGCTTGCGGTTCTTGGGAAAAAGCAGAATCCCGATTCCAATCAGGCCCATGATCATGGAGGACCACATCCAGGGCACCAGGACGCCGTGTCCGTCGTAGCCGAAGAAAAGGTAATCCAGGTGCGCCTTATGAGACGGAATGTTACTGTAATATACGGTGAACACTTCGCACAGGAACAGAAAGATGTTCACACTCATGGCGTAGACCACGGTTTTGCCAAGAGTGGCCAGCACCCCTTTCCCCGGATCAAAGTTGGCGAAGACCTTGGCAACGTAGGTGGCCAGAATAAGGAACGCCGGACCGGCGGCAAAGGCCGAAGCCAGAAACCGGGCGGCCAGAACCGCGGTCAGCCAGTAGCCGCGGCCGGGCAGGCCGGCATACAGGAACGCGGTCACGGTATGGATGGACACGGCCCAGGGAATGGACAGATAAATAAAGAACTTGATCCAGTTGGGCGGTGCAATCTGGTTCCGCTCGGCCTGCAGGGTGACCCACCCGACCAGCAGGTTGATGGCCAGATACCCATTCAGAACGACCATATCCCAGAACAGAACCGAGTTCGGGGTCGGGTGCAGGATCACATTCATGAGCCGCTGGGGTGATCCCAGGTCGGCGACGATGAACAACAGGCACAAAATAACCATGGCCACGGCATTGAATTCGCCCAGAATAAGGATCTTGCCGAATTTTTCATAATTATGCAGATACTTGGGGATAACCAGCATGACAGCTGAAGCGGCTACACCGACCAGGAAAGTGAACTGGGCGATATAAAATCCCCAGGACACGTCCCGGCTCATGCCGGTGATGGAGAGCCCCTCATGCAACTGGACCCAGTAGCAGGCCCCGCCCACGCCCATGAGCACCAGCAGGAACCCGAGCCAGCCCCAGTATACCTTATTACCTTCTAAAGCCTTCTCAAGCATAGCGAACCTCTTAGATTAAGTAGTATACGCTGGGTTCGGTTCCCAGTCCGGGGTTGCGGCGGATGGAGTACCGTTCGCCAAGGAGTTTACGGACCTCGGAGTGGCTGTCGTTCAGATCTCCAAAGAGCAGGGCGCCTTCGGACACCTCCACACATGCCGGAAGTTTGCCTTCGGCCAGCCGTTCGGCACAGAATTCACATTTTTCCACGACGCCCATAGCCCGGGTGGGGAACTCGGGAGTGGTTTCCTTGAGAAACTTGCGCGGATCGTGGTAGTTGAAGCTCCGGGAACCGTAGGGGCAGGCAGCCATGCAGTACCGACAACCGATGCACCGGTGAAAGTCCATCATGACGATGCCGTCCTCCCGCTGAAATGTGGCCTTGGTCGGACAGACCCGGACACAGGGGGGATTTTCGCAGTGATTGCACAGCGACAAGGTCTCGTGATGGCTGAGATCCTTGAGAAACTTATGGTCCTGGGTGGGGAACAGGCTGTGAAAAGGCGCCTTCCAGACCCACTTGATATCCTGCTTGGAGTCGATGGTGGGCACGTTGTGGATGGAGTGACAGATCTCGACACACTTCTCGATGATCGCATCGGTCAGTTTATGGGTGTCGATGACCATGCCCCAATGCACTCCCGAGGCCGACCCGTGTCCTCCTCCGGAAGAGGCGAACAGGTTGCCGGCCGGACGCACGCCCCAGCCGAGGGCGGCCAGACCCGCGATTTTCAGAAACGTTCTTCTGCTGTTCTTCATTTACTTGTCCCCCTTAGGTGCGACGTGACAATCCCAGCAGTAGGGGCTTACGGACAGAGATGTATGGCACTTGTCGCAGAACTGTTCCTTGTTGTCGTGACATTTCATGCAGGTTTTGGTCAGACTCTTCATGTATGTCTTGCCGGTCACGGAGCTGACGTGATCATGATCACCGTCACGCACGACCTCATCGCGCCAGTCGTTCAGAAGCTGCATGTGTTCGGCACGCATCCACTCGGCGGATTCCACGCACTCCTTGCTGTCCTTGGGAAGCAGAAGCTTGGGACGCTCGTAAGCGGCAGTGCCGATATTGAACCAGAACGGAAAGGTCATCAGGCCGACAAACACGGCCAGACCCGCGAGTACTTTTCCCTTGTCGTACATTATTCCTCCTCCTTCCCGGGCAGGGGTTCACCGCGCAGGTCCGTTTCCCGTTCGCCCTCGCCGGGGAAAACCAGGGCGTTGGCCACCAGTTCATGCAGACCGCAGACATCGACTTCGGGCACCCAGTACTGCATCAGGTTGGGCAGCACGGCCCGGTCAATGGCGCATACGCACCCGAGCATGTTCACGCCGTTTCTGTCGTGGACATACTTGACCGCATTGGCTCGGGGCATTCCGCCCATCATCCGCAACTCGTCGTTTTCACCTGCGTTCAGGCCGGCCCCGCCGCCGCAGCAGAAGGTCTGCTCGCGGATGGTGCCCACCGGCATCTCGGTGAACTTGTTGACCACGCTTTTGGCCACGTACCGGGGCTCATCCAGGAGGCCCATGCCCCGGGCCGGGTTACAGGAGTCATGCCAGGTCAGGTTGATATTATCGTTCCGGCTCGGGTCGAGATTCAGCTTGCCGTGCTTGATCAGGTCGGCTGTGAATTCGGCGATATGCACCATTTTCGTGGAGGCTGCGTTCTCGAACCGGGTCCCGGTGATGGGGTTGACCGGCACTTCCATGTTCGGACTCTGAAAATCGGGGCCGTTCAGGGTATCCATATACTGATGTATAACCCGCCACATATGCCCGCATTCGCCGCCCAGAATCCACTTGGCTCCGAGACGGTCCGCCTCCATGTACATCTTGGAGTTGAGGCGCTTCATGGTTTCGTGCGAGGTGAAGAAACCGAAGTTGCCCCCTTCCGAAGCGTACGTGGACCAGGTCACCTTGAGGCCGTATTCCCGCTTCAGATATTCGAAAAGCATGAGGTAACCCATGCATGTGTAGGTCCCGGGGTCGGCGAAGACGTCTCCGGAAGGAGTAATGAACAGAATGTCCGCGTCCTTCTCGTTGAATGAGGGCTCAGGCAGAATTCCGGTGATCTCCTCGATGTCCTCGCAGAAGAATTCGAGCATATCCTTGAAGGCGTGCGGCTGGATGCCCAGATGGTTCCCGGTCCGGTAGCAGTTGGCCACCGGGGTGGCGATCCAGTCGATGTTCAGGCCGACCAGATTGAGCAGTTCCCGGCCCATGATGGTGATCTCCGCGGTGTCGATGCCGTAGGGGCAGAACACGGAGCAACGCCGGCATTCGGAGCACTGAAAGAAGTAGTACCACCACTCCTTGAGCACTTCGGCGGTCAGCTTGCGGCCGCCCGCAAAGCGCCCCAGAATCCTGCCGGCCTTGGTGAACTCGCCGCGGTACACGGACCGGAGCAGTTCGGCGCGCAGAACCGGCATGTTCTTGGGGTCACCCGAACCGATAAAGTAGTGACACTTATCCGCACAGGCACCGCACCGGACACAGACATCCATGAACACCTTAAAGGACCGGTACTTGTCGAGACGCTCCCGCATACCGTTCAGGATGATCTCCTGCCAGTTTTCAGGCAGCTTCCAGTCCTCAGCCAGGGGGTCCCACTTCCGGGCGTTGGGCAGTCCCACATACTCCACGCTGGCCGGGTTGGAAGGATAGCAGTAGCGACCATCCTTGATATCCACGGGGACATCCATCCAGTCCTTGCTGGGCGGATTGTGGTCGACTTTCGCCAGTTCTTCCGGGGTTGGCAAGTTAGACATTCTGTTCTCCTTCCTTGTCGACTGGGAGTCCAGCCTCGATCATTTTTTCTCTGAATTCGTCTTCGTACTCGTCGTAGGTATGATAATGCACGTTTTCGAACTTCCAGGGATTCACGTGGCGAAAGCGTCGGCTGTCGGCACGCAGATTTCTGGTCGGGCTGAGGAAGACGCCACCCATATGCATCAGCTTGCTGAGCGGAAAGTAGATCAGCAGCACGGAAACCAGAAAAAGATGAACATAGAACGTGGCCCCGATACCGGCAGGAATGACCGGATTGAAGGTGACCAGTCCCATGGTCAGTTCCTTGACGGCCACGATGTCGGTCTTGGCGAAGTAGCGCATGAAGATACCGCTCAGACCGACGCCAAGGAGCAGGAACAGGGGAAAGTAATCGGCAACCAGGGAGATGTACCGAATCTGAGGCACCACCACCCGACGCAGGAACAGATAGGTCACGGCGACCACAAAGACCAGATCGGTGATGTACAGGGTCGGAGCACCGATCTGCAGCATGCCGTCCACGGCCTCGAAAAGCCCGAAGAACGCAGGAACAGGTTCGGTGAACAACCGCATGTGACGGATGAAAATAACCAGAAAAGAATAATGGAAGGCCAGACCGCCCAGCCACAGCCATTTGCTGGAGCTGTACGTCACTCGAGGGCCCTGATGGACATCCATCTGCGTATTTCGGAACAGCGACCGAAACAGCAGGACTTCGAAAGCCATCCTGACAATCACCCCGAGGGTGGAAGACGGATTCTCAACCTTGGACTGTTTGATCCAGGGCAGAGAAGACTGTTGTCCGCACGTGGTCGGAATTCTGAAGGGTACCGGAGACTGCGCCCAGCACACGACCCGCCAGCTGAAGCCGAAAACGAAACACGCCACAGCCAGGTAGGGTATGACGATCCCGAACAGGGACTGCATACCGGATGCCCCGGCACCCACGAGGGCAGCAGCCGCCAGAGCCAGGACTAGGAAAAGGGAGTAAAGAGCTTTCATGTACCTTTACCTCGCTAAGGGTTACACCAGATATCGCAACGGGGGACCTACCCCGCAACCTCTTTCTTGAGCAGATCTGCCCGTTCCAACAACTTGTGTGTCCGGTTGTAAAGATGGTTCGCCTTTTGTTCCCACAAGACTTCCCGGCACTTCACATACTGTTCAAAGGCCATCAGGGCCAGTTCATCCACCTTTGCCGTCCAGAAATCACGGTCCTCCCCGGACAGGGTCAGTCCGGCTCTGGCCACCTCCTCTTCAATAATCGAACGCAGCGCGAACACGAAGGCCACGGTTCTGGAGGGCCCGAGCCCCTGGACGGCACGAATCCTGACGATACCGTCAATCTGGGTTCGCAGTTCTTCGGAGTCGTCCCCGGAAAGAATCAGGTTCAGGATTCTTTCCACATTGGTCCGAAATGTATGCCCTGCAGGATTGGCAAACTGATTTTTGGTGCCTGCAAAAAATTTCGCTCCCTCTTCGGGATAGCTTTGAATGATGGCATCGGCCCACCGGTCTGAGATGGTCCTGATCTTGGATTTAAAGAATTTTTCAAGACTCATGGGGTTGCTCGCACGCACTCTGGCGGTTGACGGTTCCGGCACGCCTCCTACCGGCAGGCGCACAATTGCGCGGTTCTTAAATCACACCGTACCCATCGTCAAGCGCATTCGGCAAAAAGCTCAGACTTCATTTTGATGCATTTTTACAACTATTTCGAACAATTGAGTCCCTGCTCAATGCAGGCTTCGTTTTCAGAAGCAATAGAAAATACTCTTTAAATACAGGTTTTTACCTCTTGCAAACACCTCTTGTTCATTTTTTCCCAAGCCAGACCTCTGGGCAAGTCTTTCCGGGTGTGCTACAGGCGGCCGACGACTGACGATCTCCGAGGGGCGGCGCTGTAGTCCCCTCTCTATTCCCTACCGAATTCAGCCAGGAAAATTCTTGCCGATGAGAACCACGCATCTGTTTTCGCTCCTTGCCGTTCTGTGTGTCATCCACCTCCTGCCGGCGCACCCGTCATTGGCTCTGGCCGAAGCCCCCTCTTCAGAACGCATCCCCTGGCAACTGGAAGCGGACCGCACGGTCAGCGACCAGAACAGCGACATTCTGGAGGCCTTCGGAGCTGTGGAACTGCACCGGGGTGAGGACTACCTGCAGGCGGATTACGCCAGATATTACCCGGACACCAAATGGGTTTTCCTGCGCGGCAACGTCAAGGCCAGATTCGATGGGGATTTTCTGTCGGCCGAGGAGGCGGAATTCAATCTGAATTCCAGTCAGGGCTGGCTTAAAAACGGCCAGGTCTTTCTCGAGGACCCGCACATCTACTTCAAGGGCGAACGGCTGAACAAGACCGGGCAGCATACCTACTCTTTCACCCGGGCCACGGTCACGGCCTGTGACGGAGAGGTTCCGGCCTGGTCTCTGCAGTCCGAGGAGGGAGAGCTGGCCATGGACGGCTACGCCACCCTCAAAGGGCCAAGATTCCGCATCAAGGACCGGCCGGTGCTCTACTCCCCCTACCTGGTCATCCCGGTCAAGACCAAACGTCAGTCGGGCTTTCTCCGCCCCGAGGCTTCAGTCTCGGACCGGCTCGGATTCCAGTTCAACCTGCCCTATTTCCAGGTTATCGACGATGAACGGGACGTGACCCTGTATGAGCATTTCATAGGACGGAAAGGCCTGATGCAGGGAATCGAATACCGGTCAACGCCCAACCTGAACACCAAGGGACTCTGGCGCCTGGACTGGCTGCACGACAAGGAGACCGCGAAAAGCGAAAGCGACGAGGACTCCCAGTTTCAGGGGGACAATGTGGTACGCAAAAACACGGAACGGTTCTGGATCAGGTCCAAATACAACGGTTTTCTCGGCACCCCTGCATGGAAGACCAAGCTCGACCTGGACCTGGTCTCGGACAAGAACTACCTGCGGGAGTTCGGCAGCGGCTACTCCGGGTTCGAGGCAAGCCGCAAGGAATTTCTGGAGGGATTCGGGCGGGATATCGAAAACGACGACGATTACCTCCGCACCAGCACCCTGGTGCTGGCCCGGAACTGGGCGAACATCGGATTCGAGGGGCGGCTGGTCTACACTCAGAACCTGAACTACTTCAACGACAACCACCTCACCCGAACCTACTCCGACGACACCTCTATTCAGCGCCTGCCGGAACTGAACCTCAATGTCTACAAAACCTCTCTGCTGGGGAGCATGTTCGACTGGGAAGCCACCAACGAAGCAGTCTATTTCTGGAGGCTGTCCGGCACCAAGGGAACCCGGATCGATTCCCATCCCCGTATCAGCCTGCCCATCAACTCCCGGTTCGGAACCGTCATTCCCAGGGTCGGATGGCGAGAAACTCTCTATTTCATTGACGAATACGAAGAGTCAGACACCAGCCCAGTGGACACGGAATCCACCTTTCACCACCGAGGACTGCCCGACTACAACGTCACGGCCTTCAACGAATTTTTTCGCATTTTTTCCCTGAATCCGTCCATAGATCTGAACGGAGCCGCTTACGACGATTCCCGGTGGACCAGGCTGAAACACTCCGTGCGCCCCCGCATCGAGTACGATTTCATCCCATATAAGGACCAGGAGGAGTTACCCGAGTTCGTCGAGTCCGAGGACCGCATCGACCCGGAAAACAATCTGACCTACTCCCTGACCCAGGTCCTGACCCGAAAACGGGAGACCCTGGTCGGAGACGCCGCCGGGGACGGAGCGGGCGAAATACGCACGGACTATCTGGACGTGGTCCGCCTTAAACTGGAGCAGAGCTACGACTTCCGGGAGGCATCCCGAAACAACGACCTGGACACATACCCCGGTCGCCCCTTTTCGGACATCACAGCCGAACTGCAGACCTCGTTCAGCAGGTACCTGCGCCTGACCGACAAGACCTGGTTCTCTCCCTACTCCAAAACCGTCACCGAACATGAGCACCTTCTGACCCTGATCTGGCCGGAAAGGGGCAACATGTTTTTCGGTCTCGACTTCCAGGAAGAAAACCCCGAGGACGAATACGAAGAAAAAACCAACTTCATCGACCGCAACGAGGACATCACCATCGTCAAGGTCGGGGGGCAGTACCGGCTGAAACGAAACTGGCTGGCTTCCGTTGTCTACCGGACCGACCTGGAGACGAACGAAGACCTGGAAAAAAGCCTGACCCTGCGCTACATCCATCAATGTTTCTGGCTTGAGCTGGAGGCCTCCTTCAAGGACACGGAAACCCGGGTCGGGGTCAAGGTCAATCTGGCCCAGCTGGGAACCTTCTAATCTGCCGTCGACCGAGAGTATCATGCCGTTAAAAAACACCCCCCCCATCCGGGTTCTTCCGCCGGAGGTGCAGAACCAGATCGCGGCCGGAGAGGTCGTGGAACGCCCCTCCAGCGTGGTCAAGGAACTGGTGGAGAACAGTCTTGATGCCGGGGCCACAACGATCAAGGTGGATATCCGGGACGGAGGACGGGGAGAAATCACGGTCCAGGACAACGGTCGAGGCATGCCCGCCGAAGAGGTGCCCCTGGCCCTGACCCGCCACGCCACAAGCAAACTGACATCCGTGCACGACCTGAGCTCCATGGCCAGCTTCGGGTTCCGAGGCGAGGCCCTGCCGAGCATCGCCTCGATTTCCAGTTGCCGGATCACCTCGTCATGGTCCCCGACTCCGGAACGCGAACCCGACGAAGGAACCTTCGTTCAGGTCCTTCACGGACGGATCACGGACCAGGGACCGGCCGCACCCCGCAGGGGAACCAGGGTGGAGATCCGGGACCTTTTCGCCAATGTCCCGGCCAGACTCAAATTTTTGAAAACCCCGGCCACCGAAACCAGACGGTGCGCAGACATCTTTGCCCGGATGGCCATGGCCCATCCGGACGTGGATTTTGAACTCAGCCGGGACGGCCGCCCTCTGCACCGTTTTCTCCGCGACCAGACCCTGCTGCAACGAGTCCGGGTCCTGTGGCCTCCCTCGGTCTGCGACGGACTGCGCGAATTCTCCTTTTCCCGGGACGATCTCTCGGTACACGGCCTGGCCGGAAGTCCCGAGACCGCCCAGTCCCGGGGGGACCGGATTTTCCTGTATGTCAACGGCAGGCCGGTACAGGACAAGATGCTTCTCGGTGCGTTGCGGCAGGCGTACAAGGGCAGGCTGCTGTCCAGGGAGTATCCTCAGGTTGTGCTGTTTCTGGATATTCCCGCCGAGCGGGTGGACGTCAACGTACATCCGGCCAAGACCGAGGTCCGGTTCCAGGACGAGGGGGAAATATTCTCTCTGCTGCACCGGGCAGTGGATCAGGCCTTTTCCCGGCCGCTCCATGTCGGTGATGCTCCCGATCCTCCCGGACCGACCGCGGAACAGGGCCGAATGGAAGTCGAAGTCTCCTCAACCTTTCCCGAAACGAACAGGAACGCCCTGCGCGACCATGCCTGGCTCTTTGCCCATGACCCCGGTCCCGGTGAACCGGTTCCCGGCCCCCCGCCCGAACGCAAAGATACGGCCTACGGGACGGATCCCCTCCCGGCTCCGGACTCTGCAGGGCACGAACCCACGATCCCCCTGGAGGCCCCCGGCCCGGACGTCCCCTCCCCCCGGGGCCCGGAGGCGCCCGAGCCTGAGTACCTGGGACAGCTGGGCAACACATACCTGATTTTTCGGACCCCGGGGCAGGAACTGGAACTCCTGGACCAGCATGCGGCCCATGAGCGCATCCTGTACGAAGCTTTCCGCGCCCAGGGAAAAAACCAGGACCGCCGTCCCCTGGCCCTGCCCATGGAGCTCTCCCTGCATCCGGCCCAGGCGGACCGGCTGACAGAGTTGTGGGAGGAGCTCGCGGCCCTCGGATTTTCCCTGGAACGACCCTCGGAGATCTCCCTGCTGATCCGGACGATCCCGGTCACCCTGAAGCCGGCCGAGGCCAGGGAGTACCTTGAGGATACGCTGTCCGACCAGGGCAGAACCATGGACGAACTGTGGACCATGCTGGCCTGCCGCTCGGCCATCAAAGCGGGCCAGGAACTGACCCGGGACGAGGCCATGGGACTGCTGTCCGCCTGGCAATCAACCGAATCCCCGGCGCACTGCCCGCACGGACGGCCGGTTCGGGTCTCCTTTTCCCTGCATCAGCTGGAAAAAATGTTCAAACGCAAACCGTGAACAAGACCGTCGCATTCGTCGACAACACCACAAAGCGCCTGCACTGTGCGCACCAAACGCGGAGGATACCGTGAACATACTCATTGTCGGGTCGGGCGGCCGCGAACACGCCCTGGCCTGGAAAATCAATCAGAGCCCCAGGGTTTCCAGGCTGTATATCGCCCCGGGAAACGGAGGGACAGCCCTGGAAGGGGAGAACGTCCCCATTCAGGATGACGACATCCCGGCCCTGGTCGCCTTTGCCCGGGAAAAAGAGATCAACCTGGTCGTGACCGGACCGGAGCTGCCCCTGGTCCTCGGACTGCGAAACGCCCTGTCCGAAGAAAAGATTCCCTGTTTCGGCCCCGGGGCCTTCTGTGCCCAGCTCGAGGGATCCAAGGCCTTTGCCAAGTCCCTGATGAGGGAGGCCGAGGTTCCCACCGCAGACTTCGCGGTATTCGACGACTATGATACAGCCAGAGATTATCTGAAAAAACAGTCCCTGCCGGTGGTCATCAAGGCCGATGGCCTGGCCGCAGGCAAGGGCGTGGTCATCGCCTCCTCCATGGACGAGGCCGAGACCGCCCTCAAGGAGATGATGCAGGACCAGATCTTCGGTGCCGCCGGGGAACGGGTGGTCATCGAGGAAGCCCTGGTAGGCGAAGAGGCCTCCTTTCTGGCCTTCTGCGACGGTCACACCATTGTCCCCCTGCCCTCGGCCCAGGACCACAAACGAATCGGCGAGGGCGACACCGGTTTGAACACCGGCGGCATGGGTGCCTACAGCCCGGCCCCGATTCTGCCTCCGGAAGAGTACGACATGATGCTGGACATGACCATCCGGCCCATTGTCCAGCATCTCGACGCCCTTGACCACCCCTTCAAGGGAGTCATCTACGCCGGACTGATGATGACCGTGACCGGCCCGAAAGTCCTTGAGTACAACGTCCGGTTCGGCGACCCCGAATGCCAGCCTCTGCTGATGCGTCTCGATTCGGATATTGTGGACATCATGCTGGCCTGCGTAAACGGCACCCTGACCCCGGACATGGTCCGCGTCAAAAAAGAGTCGACCATGGGCGTGGTCCTGGCTTCCGAGGGGTACCCCGGCTCCTATCCCAGGGGACGGGTCATCACCGGTATCGAAGAGGCCGAAACAATCGAGGGGCTCAAAGTGTT
This sequence comes from Desulfomicrobiaceae bacterium, assembly GCA_041685265.1. Taxonomy (GTDB): domain Bacteria; phylum Desulfobacterota; class Desulfovibrionia; order Desulfovibrionales; family Desulfomicrobiaceae; genus JAWLGC01. Next base: position 29,382 of record JAWLGC010000003.1, read on the forward strand.
CCAGGCCGGAACCGTTCTTGACGGCGATACCTGCACCACCAGCGGAGGACGGGTCCTGTGCGTGACCGCGCTCGGCAAAGACCTGGCCGAGGCCAGAGACAAGGCGTACCAGGGAGTTGAAAAAGTTCACTTTGACGGCATGTATTTCAGACGTGATATCGGAGAAAAAGGACTCAGGAGGAATAACGCATGAGTAAGGTTGCCATTTTTATGGGATCGATTTCGGACAAGGACACGGTTCAGCCCTGCAGCGATCTGCTGACCAAACTGGGCATTCCCCACACATTCACGGTTTCCTCGGCCCATCGTACCCCCGAGCGGACCGCAAAGCTGGTCAAAGAGCTGGAAGAAGGCGGCTGCGAGGTGTTCATCTGCGCAGCCGGACTGGCCGCCCACCTGGCCGGAGCAGTGGCTGCCAAGACCATCAGGCCGGTTCTGGGCATTCCGGTCACCGGCTCCTCCCTTGGCGGCATGGACGCCCTGCTGGCCACGGTTCAGATGCCCCCGGGCTTCCCCGTGGGCACCCTGGCCCTGGACAAGGTCGGGGCCAGAAACGCGGCCTGGCTGGCCGCCCAGATCCTGGCCCTGCATGATCCGCAACTGGCTGAAACCATCAGCGCCGAACGACAGAAGATGATCGAACAGGTTGAACAGGCCGCTGCCGGACTCCAGCAGAACTGACCATTCGACGACAAAAAAAATATCCCCGGCTGCCCGGAGCCGGGGATATTTTACATGGCTGACTGACAACCTGTTCTGCGTTTTGATTTCTGAACGCATCCCGTCTCAAACATTGACACTCTTCTTTCACCTTCACTACAAATTTTCAGTTATGCCATCATCATCCTACAACATCCTCATGTATTCCCACGACACGTACGGACTGGGACACATCCGACGGACCATGGCCATCGCCAGGACCCTGGTGGGTGAAGGCGTGAACATCCTCATCCTGACCGGCTCACCCATCGTGGGGCGGTTCGACTTCCCCGAGGGTGTGGACTTCGTGCGTATTCCCGGCATGATCAAGCAAAGCAACGAAAGCTATGTCCCCCATTCCATCCGGGTGGCTCCGGAATATGCCATGAACATCCGCCAGGAGATCATCACCGCCACGGCCAAGGCCTTCAACCCGGCCCTGTTCATCGTGGACAAGGCTCCCCTTGGACTGAACCGGGAAATCGTCCCCACCCTGCACTGGTTCCGGCAGTTCAAGCCCGAAACCAGGGTGGTCCTCGGACTGCGGGACATCATGGATGATGCGGCCTCGACCCGGAAGGACTGGCAGCGAAAGGACATCTACCGGGCCCTGGACCAGCTGTATTCCGAGGTCTGGGTCTACGGAGAGCAGCGGTACTACGATCCCATCGAGGAATACGGTATCCCCGACAGCGTGGCTCCCAAAATAAAATTCACCGGGTACATTCCCCGCCAGGTTCCGGCCAGGGAACACCGGGAGAGGGTCCGGCGCGAACAGAAACTGGACAAAAAGGACAAACTGGTCGTGGTCACCACCGGAGGCGGCGGGGACGGGTATACGCTGCTGGACACCTATCTGAGCATGCTCGAATCCCGGGACCATGTCCCCTTTCGAACCATCATGATCAGTGGCCCATTTCTGCCCCGGGACAGACAGGATGAACTGGCCGAACGGGCCAAGCGGTGCAGGGTCCGCTTTTTCACCTTTTTCAAAAAGGTGGAGAAAGTCATGGCCGCAGCCGACCTGGTGGTCAGCATGGGTGGATACAACACCATCTGCGAAATCCTGTCCCTGAAAAAAGTCTCTCTGATCATCCCCCGGGAAACCCCGCGCCGGGAACAGCGTATCCGGGCCGAGGTGCTCTCCCGTCAGGGGGTGCTCGAATTCCTGCCATGGAGCAGCCTCTCGCCCTCCGCCCTCTTGAGAGAAATCGATCGTCTTCTGCACGATTCCCGGGAGATGCGCGCCCGGCTGGACATCTTTCCCATGCCCGGCCTGGAATTTATGCGCACCCGCCTGGAAGAACTTCGCAAGGAACAAAAATGAGTAAATTCCGCCCCGTCGGCTTCATTCTGAAAGGATATCCCCGCATCTCCGAAACCTTTATCTCCAACGAGATCCGGCTTCTCGAGCAATCAGGGTTTCCCATTCACATCTTTTCCATGCGCAAACCAAGGGAGTCGTTCAGGCATGCCTCGGTCAGCGAAATCAGGGCCAAGGTGACCTACCTGCCTTCCACGCTGCTGACCTCCCTGCCCGAATTTCTGATTCCCAACCTGCGGGTTCTGCTGCGCAGCCCCAAGCGGTACGGACGGGCATTGAGGCTCATGTGCCGCAGGTTCGCCCGAACACGAAAAAGCGCCTCCATCAAGCACCTGCTCCAGGCCGGATACCTGGCGGACAAAATGCAGGACACCGGTATTACCCATCTGCACGCCCATTTCGCCCACTCGCCCACGTCGGTGGCCCTGTTCGCCTCCATCCTTGGTAATGTCCCCTTCAGTTTCACCGGGCACGCCAAGGACATCTACACCTCCAACCAGGCTCAGCTGGCTGAAAAGATCGCCCGGGCCAAGTTCGTGGTCACCTGCACCCGGTACAACCGGGACTACCTGCAGAAACTGGCCCCGGCCGGAAAGCAGGTCCACGCCGTATACCACGGCATTGACCTGAAACTCTTTTCGTCCAACGGCCACCATATAACGGCACGAAAACCGTACACCATCCTGACCGTGGCCAGATTCGTGGAAAAAAAAGGACTGCCGACCATTCTTCACGCCCTGGCCGACCTGCGCAGGCAGGGCATCGATTTCCGGTACGTGCTCATCGGGACCGGAGACGAGGAAAAGAAAATCCGGTCCCTGATCCGGGAGTTGAATCTCGATCCGGTGACCGAACTCACCGGATCACTTCCCCACGAACAGGTTCTCGAGCACTTTCGCAATGCGGACCTCTTCGTGCTCGGCTGCAGGGTGGCCGCCACCGGAGATCGGGACGGCGTGCCCAACGTGCTGGTGGAAAGCATGGCCATGGGTGTCCCGGTCGTCGGCACCACCATCTCGGCCCTGCCGGAACTGATCACCCACGAAGAAACCGGACTGCTGGTACCTCCCGAGGATGCCGGGGCCCTGGGAGCAGCCATACTCCGGATGCTCACGGACGCGGAGCTGCGGGCCCGGGTCATTCCCGCGGCCCGCAAAAAGGTGGAGCAGGACTTCGACAACAGGGTACTCATTCGGAAACTCGGTCAGATCTACAAGAGTTTCGGTATCTGAGCAGCGCCATGAACATCCTGTTCTGCACTCCCTTCAAGCCTCTCGACCACCCCCGGGTGTCCGGGGATGTGACCATTGCCCGGGATCTGGTCGACTTTCTTATCGCACGCGGACACAACGTCAAGGAGACGCCGTTTCTCAGCACGGAAGAAATCGGTTTCGATCCCCGGAAATGGCTCACGCTGGCCCGCATCCGGAGCAGAACCCGGAAGCTGGTACGGACCTTCACCCCGGATCTGTGGCTGACCTACCACTCCTATTACAAGGCACCGGACCTGCTCGGACCCATGATGCGCAGACTGGGCATGGACTGTCCGTACTGCCTGTTCGCCGCAGCCTACGCCACCAAACGAAAACGCTCCCTGAAAACCCTGCCCGGTTTTCTGCTCAACAAACACGCCCTGGTCACTGCCGACCACGTCTTTGCCAACAAACGGGAAGACATGACCAATCTCTCCCGACTGTTACCGCAAAGCCGACTCTCCTTCATCCGGCCCGGCATCCGACCGAGCCGGTTCCGTTTCGATACACAGGCCCGGCAGGAACTCAGAAACAGATTCGGCACCGGGAACCGGCCGGTCGTGATCAGCGCGGCCATGCTCCGGCCCGGAGTCAAGGCCGAGGGAGTGCAATGGGTCATCCGGGCCTGTGCCGAGATCAGGAAATCGGGCCTGGATCTGCATCTGCTGGTGCTTGGAGACGGCCCGGCCCGCTCCGATCTCGAGGAACTCGCCGGGCATCTCCTTCCCGACCGGGTCACCTTTACCGGCAGGGTACCCAGACGGGAAATGGCCGCACACTACAGCGCAGGAGACCTGTTCGTCTTTCCCGGGATCAATGAGGGCCTGGGCATGGTCTATCTGGAGGCCCAGTCCTGCGGGCTGCCCGTGGTGGCCTTTGATCACGACGGCGCCCCCGAGGTGGTGGACCACGGTCGGACCGGGCTCATCACCCCGTCCTTTAAGGCCGCCCCCTTCACCCGGGCCGTACGGGATCTGCTCAACGATTCCGTCCGGCGCCGGGAAATGGGGCGCCGGGCCGCACAGTACGTGCGCACGGAGCATGATCTGGACAGAAACTACGCGGCCATGGAGCGCAGTATGCTGGATCTGGTCGCCGGGTATGCATTGCGAGGAGCCCCGGATGGCCGGTAGAGCAGTGTCCGTGGGCCTGCTGCGCCACGGGGAGACCACCTGGAATAGATCCGGAAAGATTCAGGGAAGAACGGAGACAGCCCTGAGCCCTGTCGGGGAGGCCCAGGCTCGGGACTGGGGGAAAGAGCTGATCTCCGGCGGATGGGAGCACATTCTTTGCAGCCCCATGCTTCGGGCCGAACACACCGCTCATCTTGTCAACGAATCCCTGAACCTGCCTCTGAGCTCTGACGAAAGGCTCGTGGAGCAGGACTGGGGGCGGTGGACCGGCCGGACAATCGCCGAACTCAGGACCGAATTCCGCGGCGAAGTGGAACGCCAGGAAGGACGCGCCTGGCGGTTTCAGCCCCCGGGAGGCGAGGATAGGCTCGCTCTCCTACACCGGGGAAAGTCCGCCATCACGGACTGCCTGCGGGCGCATCCGAGAAAAAATATACTGGTGATCACCCATCTGGGCTTGATCAAATGCCTGGTATGCGACATTCTCGGGTGTACTTTTCTCCCCGGGGAACCGAGCCCGGTAAAAAAACGGAAAATGCAGATCCTGAAGTGGAAAGATCGTCGGCTCGAAGTGGATCGATTGAACGTCAACCTTTTCAAGGCCTGATCACAAAAGATGCGGCCGGGCAGAAATCCTGCTCCCGCCGAATCGAAAGGTGAACGGCCGCAGCTCCTTACACCCGAGAACTCCAACCCCAAATGCCATGCGTATCCTACACTACACCCAGCATGTCCTCGGCGTGGGCCATCTGTTCCGCAGCCTTGAAATCGACAAGGCCCTGGCCGGGCATGAGGTTCACCTGATCACCGGTGGACCGGCCGTCCAGCTGCCCCTTCCTCCTCACGTGAGGCATCACGCCCAGATCCCCCTTCAGATGGATGCGGAGTTCTCCTCCCTGTTCTCTTCGGAAACGACCATGTCCCTGGACGAAATCTGGGCAATGCGCACCGCCATGCTGGACCGGGTTCTGACCCGGGTCCGACCGGACCTGTTTCTGGTGGAGTTGTTTCCCTTCGGCAGAAAACGTTTCGGCAAGGAACTGCTGCCCGTCCTCAGGAAGATCCGGGCCGGTGGATACGGCCCCGTACGCACCGTGTGCAGCCTGCGGGACATCCTGGTGGAAAAGGACGACCGGGCCGGATACGAGGACCGGGTGGTCCGCCAGGCCAATGACTATTTCAACGACATTCTGGTCCACTCCGATCCCGACCTTATTCGGCTGGAGGAGACCTTTACCAGGGTGCCGGATCTGACCCCGAAGATCACATACACCGGCTATGTCACCCCCGTCCCCTCCCCGGGGGCGGGCAAAAAAATCCGGGCCGAGCAGGGCATCGCCGACAGGGAACGTCTCGTGGTGGCCAGTGCGGGAAGCGGGACCGTGGGTTTTGATCTGCTCCGAGCCGTGGTCGCGGCCTCGAATCAGCTGTTTTCTTCCACCCCCCACAGGCTGGTCCTGTTTTCAGGCCCCCATCTGGAAGATGAAAAGTTTACCGCTTTGCGCTCGTCGGCCGAAAAAAACGGACACATTCAAATCCGCAGGTTTTCCAACCGGTTTCCGGACTGGCTGGACGCAGCCGACCTTTCCGTGAGCATGGGGGGATACAATACGACCATGAACCTGCTGGCCGCCTCGTGCTACGGACTGGTTCTGCCCTTCGCGCAAAACAGGGAGCAGAACATGCGGGCCGAGCGACTGGAAGGCCGAGGCTGCCTGGCCCGGTTGCAGTCGGGCGACCTGGCACCGGATATTTTGGCCGAAAAAATGCGGGCCGCCCTGGGCACCCCCCTTCCTGAACAGTCCATCAATCTGGACGGGGCCCGAGCCACTGCGACCATTCTGATGGATATGCCGAAAAACACGACCTCCCCATGAACAACCCGGCCTGCGCCACGCCCGGCAGGACTTCGGCCACCCTGTTTCAAACGCTCGTTTTTAAACTTTCACCCCGAAACCATGATCGTCAAAAAAACACCTTCCTCCCTCTGGACACTTCCGTTCCCGGACCTTGCCTCCCTCCTCCGGGAAGCCCTGGTCAAAGGACTGGAAGAGGCTCCGGGCCGAAACTGCACCATCTTTTTCCGGGCCGACGACATCGCCGTGCCCGGCGCCATGTTCGCGGCCATGATCCGCACATTTCAAACGCACCGTATCCCCCTGTGTCCGGCTCTGGTGCCCACATGGCTCAGTACGACAAGGTGGAACAAAATCATGGAGCTGTGCGGTTCCACGCCTGAGTTGTGGGCCTGGCACCAGCACGGCTGGCGGCATGTCAATCATGAAACCCAAGGCAAGAATCAGGAGTTCGGACCGGACTATCCCGAAGAAAAAAAGAGGAGCGATCTGCGCCGGGGCATGTCAAGAATCAGGAAGCTGGCCGGAGACTCATTTGTTCCGGTCTTCACTCCGCCCTGGAACCGCATGGACGAAACAACCATAAACATTCTTGCGGAACTCGGATTCCGGGGGATTTCCCGGTCCGAAAACGCCAGACCCGCCGCACCGGCCCACCTCCCGGACCTTCAGGTCAACGTGGACCTGCACACCCGCAAGGAGCCCCTGGCGCATGAATGCCTGCACAACCTGCTCAACGAGCTGACCCGGGCCGTTGCCACGGGCAGATGCGGGGTCATGCTCCATCACCAGCGCATGAACCGGAGCGCAGTTAACGGCCTGGAAACGCTCCTCAAGCTGGTGGCGAACACTCCGGGACTCAAACCGGTTCATTTCGGGGATCTGCTCGAACAATAGTTTTCACCCCCTTCTTTTCCCCTCACCCTTCCTTTTTGTAACTTGGCCATCTTCCGGGTTTCGTGTACAAATAATTTCTCAACCTTTTCCGCCACGGGAGCAGCCGCAATGTCCGAACCATCCGCCTCCCCCGGATCCAGGGACCGGATCGCCAGGCAGATCATCCTGCCCTGGTCCAAATCCCTGGAAATCACCATCAAAAATCTCAGGGTCAGGTTCTTCCGGTCCCTGATCACTGTCTCGTCGCTGGTTCTGGCCGTCTCCTTCCTGGCCTTTGTCCTGGTGAACACTGACATCGCCCGGGGTATCCTGGCCGCCGGGGGAGATGAGGCAGTCAGAATCCTGAGCCGGGCCGGTTTCGAAATCGACACGGCCACCGGGACCATCGTCACCGGGGCCAAGGAGCGGTGGATCGTGATCCTGTCGCTGGTGGTCTGCACCGTGGGCATCGTCAATGCCCAGCTCATGTCGGTCACGGAGCGGTTCCGGGAAATCGGAATCATGAAGTGCCTGGGGGCCCTGGACCGGATCATTCTGCGTCTCTTTCTTATGGAGGCCGCCATTCAGGGCGGAGCCGGGGCCCTGGCCGGGGCCGTGCTCGGGCTGCTCTTTTCCCTGCTTCAGAACTTCTTCCGCTTCGGAACGATCGCCCTGACCGCCCTGCCTCCGCTTGAGGTGGCCCTTTCCCTGACCCTGGCCATAATCACAGGCTGTTTCCTGAGCGTGCTCGGCGTGCTCTACCCGGCCGCTCTGGCCGCCCGGATGAAACCGGTCGACGTCATGAAATCGGAGTACTGACCCCATGAACACCTCCCATTCCATTGTTCGCGTCGTGGGTGTGACCCGCGCCTTCCGCATGGGCAAGATCGACGTCCAGGCCCTTAAGGGGGTGGACCTGACCATCGAGGCAGGAGAGTACCTGTCCATCATGGGCCCGTCGGGCTCGGGAAAATCCACGCTTTTCAACATGATCGGCGGCCTGGACAAACCGACCACGGGCAAGGTGTTCATCGACGAAGTGGATATCTCCCAGCTGGACGCCTACGAGCTGGCCTGGCTCAGGAACCGCAAGATCGGATATATTTTCCAGACCTTCAATCTCATCCCGGTCATGTCCGCCCTGGAAAACGTGACCCTGCCCATGATTTTTTCCGGCATGGCCTCGGATACGGCCTCAGACAAAGGCATCGAGCTTTTAAAGCTGGTCGGGCTCGGGGATCGGTTCCAGCACAAGCCGCCGGAGTTGTCCGGGGGACAGCAGCAGCGGGTGGCCATTGCCCGGGCCCTGGCCAACGATCCGGCCATCATCCTGGCCGATGAACCCACGGGCAATCTGGACTCCTCCACCGGAGAGGAAATCATCACCCTGCTGCAGATGCTCAGTCGGGAGCGCCAGGTGACCATCATCTCGGCCACCCACGACTACAAGATGCTCAACGTCTCGGACCGGGTGGTCTGGATCCGTGATGGGCGAATCGACAAGATCGAGGACCGGGAGGAGCTCTCCATCTCGGTCGGAACCATTTCCGAAAAAGGCAACTGAGCCATGTTCGACACCGGCCTGCACTCCCTGCGCAATCTGCGCTACCGGCAGCGGATCTCCGACCTGTTCCGGACCCTGATCCTGGGGCTGCTCGTGGTTGCATGTGCAAACACGGCCCCGGCCGCCACCCTGGAATCCCGTCTGAACCAACTGGTGGCACTGGGGGACAGGTTCACCGGAACGGACGGGGCCGCCCGGGCCGCAGATTTCATCGAGAAGCAGTTCGAAACTCTAATTCCGCGCACAGACATAATCGTGGGCCGTCAACAGTTCCGAGTCCCGGTCCGGATGCACCACGGAAGCCGGGTGCACAACCTTCGAACAGGTCAGAGCGCGCCCCTCTCTCCCTTTTCGGGAAATGCCCTGTCCCCCGCCGCCATCGCCCCTCCCGGGCTGGAAGGGAGACTGGTCGACGTAGGCAAAGGCACCCTGTCGGAGTGCAGCGGGAAACGGATCCAGGACGCCGTGGTTCTCATGGACCTCGACTCGGGAACCAACTGGCGCAATGCGGCCATGCTCGGGGCCCGGGCCCTCATCTATGTGGACGATCTTCCCTCGAACCGGAACAAACGGGCTGTCATGGAAGAGGCCATGGAGCTCAATCCCATTGAATTTCCCAGATTTTTCATTTCAAGGGAACGGGCTGACGCACTCTTTCGGGCCGCAGAGAGCCCCCTCCCGAAAATCAGACTGACCTCGTCCATGACCTGGGAAAACAGGCCGGCCGAAAACATTTTCTGCCTCATCCCCGGGACCGATTCGACCCTACAGGGAGAGGTGCAGGTGGTGGAAGCGTTCTACGACACCCGGTCCATTATCCCGGGCCGGGCCCCGGGGGCGGACGAATCCCTGTCCCTGGCCACCCTGCTGCAGACGACCGAAACCCTGGGGCGAACTCCTCCTCGACGGACCACCCTGCTTCTGGCCACAGCCGGACACGCCCAGAACCTGGCCGGAATGCGCCAGTTCACCTGGGCCCTTTCCACCAAAAAAAAACTGCTCAAGGAAGAACGGGACGCGGTCTCGGCCATTGCAGACAAAACCGAACGGATACTGTCTCTCCTTGAACGGCAGGAGCCGCTGACCCCGCCGGAGCCCGAAGACGCGGCCCTGGTTCGGGAAGCCATGCTTTCAGCCCTGAAGACCCGGGTCGACAATCTGAACACCCGCCTGACCCGGTTGCGACTCGAATCCGGGAAAAAAGCGGCCCCGGAGCTGGTCCGGGCCCTGGCCGATGAAAAAATGGTCTACCGCAGGCTGACCTGGAAGCAGTCCTATACAGAGCTTGACGCATCGGAAAAAGAGGCCCTCGTCGGACTGATCCCGAACGTCAGATCCACCTACACGGACATGAACCGGGACGCCGTGGCCAGAACCGGCGAACTGCAGAGCGGCCTGGCTCTCAGAGGGATTCTTGCGGACAAGCGGGTCACCTCCTGCGTCTCCCTGCACCTCTCCAGCCGCGGAGACGGGCTCGGTGCATTCAACGACGGCTGGATGTACCGGCTCCGTTCGCGGGTCAACCGGACCAGGTTCTACTCCCGACTGGATGACGTGCTGCGTGAGACAGCCGCCACATCACCCAATGGCGGACTGTTCCGGGACACCCTGCGCCCCAATCGGATCAGACCGTGGCGCAACTACCTGCCGGATCATCCGGCCATGGGCGGAGAAGTGGCGGCACTGGCCACACTGCCCGGCCTGACCCTGGCCACGGTGCATGACATGCGTCCCCTGTGGGGCACCCCGGACGACCACATCGAGCACATGAACCTGCCCCATGCCCGAGCCCAGGCGGACCTGGTCACGGACCTGATTACCGCCCTTGGCAGCGCCCCGGTTCCGGACCCCGGGGACACCATGCGCAAGGGGTTCGCCACCCTGAACGGGAACGCCAATTTCCTCCGTCAGGGAGAACTTTTTCCGGATCTGCCCGCGGCAGGCACCGTGCTTCAGGTCTACCAGGGGGAGAAGTTCTCCTACGCCATGGTCGACGCCCTGGGCAAATTTCATGTCCCCGGACTGGCGGACAAGAAACATGTCCAGGACAAGGCCATCATCGAAGGGTTCCGGTTCACCCCGGAATCGGGAAAAATCATCTGGGCCATCGACAAACGCCAGACAGGGAAATCCGCCTATCGGGTCAAGATGCAGAGACGGACCATGGACACCTCCCTGATCATGTTCTCCTGTGCCCAGACCACCCTGTTCGATCTGTTCGAACCCAGAACCTTCAACTACATGACCAGGATCAACCTTCTGGACGGCCGGACCGAGGCTGAACCGGTCCGGTTCTGGTACAGCCGGCTGGACACCCGAGACTCGACCATATCCTCGATCTTTCTGGATCCGGGCACCCCCCTGAAGCTGACCATGTCCGACACGATGCTGGGCAAAAAGATGGTCCTGCTGAACAACTCTCCGAAAGCCCCCCACGGCAGGGGATACCGGATCGGGGAGCCATCCATCCTGACCGCCACGGAATTTCGGGCCGCCCGGGACATGTGGAATCTGATCTCTCCTCGCATCGCCAACCTGGAAGAACACGGCATCTTCAATGAACGCATCCGGGAAATGCAGACCCGGGGAACCTCGATTCTGGCCGAGGCGGAACAGGCCAGGAGCGAATTCCGGTACGACGATTTCATGGAACTCTCCCGCGCCTCCTGGGCCCTGGCCTCCAGGGTCTACAACGACATCGATGCCACTCAGAAGGACGTCCTGCTCGGGGTACTCTTCTACATCGCCCTGTTCGTGCCCTTTGCCTACTGCATGGAGCGACTGGTGTTCGCCTTCACCAGCATCCACAAACGGATTACGGCCTTTCTTGGATTTCTCGGTATGGTCATCGCCATCATCTACTCCATCCACCCGGCCTTCAACCTGACCTACAGCCCCCTGGTGGTTATCCTGGCCTTTTTCATCCTTGGACTGTCCGTGCTGGTCTCCATGATCATCTTCTTCCGCTTCGAGCAGGAGATGGCCTCCCTGCAGAACAGGGCCAGGCATGTCCAGGAAACCGGGATTTCCCCGGTCAAGGCCTTTGCAGCCGCCTTCACCATCGGGGTGACCAACCTGCGCCGCCGCAAGGTGCGCACCGCCCTGACCTGCACCACCCTGGTTATTCTGACCTTCACGATCATGAATTTCACCGCGGTCAAATCCGGTCGCCAGCAGGGGCAGGCCATTTTCAGTTCCGAAACACCCTACCACGGTTTCCTGCTCCGAACCATGGGATGGCAGGATCTCCCCCAGGAGGCCGGGGAGGTCATCAAGGGATCCTTTGGGCCGGACAGCGTGCATGCCCCCCGAGTATGGCTGGAGAACAGGGACCGGACCCAGACCGTCCAGGTCCCCCTGGTCTCCGGCACAAACACAACCCGGGCCGGGGCCCTGGTCGGGCTCGCCCCGGAGGAACCCCAGGTGACCGGACTGGACCTGATCCTGACCTCGGGACGGTGGTTCACCCCATCCGAACCCCACGCCGTGCTCCTGCCCGAACGCATGGCCGAACGACTGGGCGCGGCCCCCTCTCCCGGAAAAGACCGGATCCGAATCTGGGGCATGGAGTTCACCCTGACCGGCACCTTCGACCCCGGGGCCCTGGACCGGGCCCGGGACCTGGACGGCGAACCGATCACTCCGGTCTACTTTCCAAGCGAAGCGGCCACGGAGGTCTCGGAGGTGGAGGCCGAAGCCATCGAGGCCGGTGAGGACGTCGCCACCTATCAGACCAGATACCAGCACCTGAAAGGATCCCAGACCATCATCATCCCGGCCCGGACTCTGACCTTCATGGGGGGACGCCTCAAGGGAGTAGCGGTCCGACCTGCCCCGGACACGGATCTTCGGGAAAAGGCCAAAGAACTCACAAACAGATACGGGCTGATGCTTTTCAGCGGCCAGGAGCAGGGTACGGCCCTGTCCTTTGCCGCCGACACCCTGCAGTACTCCGGGGTGTCCACCATCATCATTCCCCTGTGTATCGCCGTACTCATCGTCCTTAATACCATGATCGGCAGCGTATACGAGCGGAAACGGGAAATCGCCGTGTACACCTCGGTGGGGCTGGCCCCTTCCCATGTCTCCTTTCTGTTCATTGCCGAATCCCTGGCCTTTGCCGTGATCAGCGCCGTGACCGGGTATCTCCTGGCCCAGACCGCGGCCAGGTTCCTGGCCGGAACCTGGCTCTGGGCAGGCATGACCGCCAATTATTCCTCCATGGCCGGGGTAGCGGCCATGATTCTGGTCATTCTTGTCGTCCTGGCCTCGGTCATCTATCCGTCCAGGGTGGCCGCCAGCATCGCCATTCCCGACGTGAACAGGTCCTGGACCATGCCCGAAGCCACCGGCGGAGTCATTGAAATCACCCTGCCCTTTTTAATCAAGCTTCACGAGCAGGCGTGTGCCGGCGGATTTCTCATGGAATACTACCAGTCCCACCAGGACATCTCCCACGGCCGTTTTTCTTCGGGGGATCTGGATTTCGAGTTCGCCTGCCCGCTGCAGCCCCCGCCCGGAGAAACCATCTCCTGCTTTTCCATGTCCCTGCGGGCCTGGCTGGCACCCTTCGACTTCGGGGTCAGACAACGGGTATCCATTACCTGCTGTCCGGCCGGAGCCTACCCCGGCTTTCTGGAGATACAGGTCCGAATTTCCCGGGAAGCGGGCGAAGAACGGATCTGGCACCGACTGAACAAGGCTTTTTTGAACGACCTGCGCAAACAACTGCTGATCTGGCGCTCCCTGGATGCGGAAATAAAGGAGGAGTATGCCGAACTTCTGGAAAAGAGGGGCTGAGCCATGAACACCCGAATCCGTTTCCGTGCCGTGATCCTGGGGCTTGTCATCGGCCTTGTCCTGTGCGGTCTGGCCCCGTTCAACAACGCCTACCTGCGCAGCACCCCCCTGGCCGGAGGACACTTTCCCCTGGCCCCGTTCTTCGTCCTGATCTGGCTGACCATAGGCCTGGCAGCAACAGCCAGAATTCTGAAACGGCCTCCGTTTCTAAACGGTCTGGAACTCATCACGGGCTGGGTGATCATGGTCGTGATGTCAGGCATCGGATTCACCGGCCTGGTCCGCACCTTCTTCATCAACCTGACCGCACCCATGCGCTTTGCAGGACCAAGTAACAGATGGGACCCGGTCCTGACCCCGCTGCTCCCCGAGGCGTGGTTTCCGCAAAGCAGCCAGGCAGTGGAGCTGCTGTACAACGGCCTGGAACAAGGGCGGAACCTGAGCCTGACAGAAATCGCCACCCGAATTCCCTGGCAGGCCTGGATCGGCCCGCTGCTGACCTGGACCGTATTCATCCTCCTGGCCTATATGGTCATGTTCTGCCTGACCACACTGTTCAGCCGGCAGTGGGTGGTCAATGAACGGGTCAACTTCCCCCTGCTCCGAGTTCCGCAGCTCATGCTTGAGGCCTTTGACCAGCAACGGCTCGGCGCGTTTCTTTCCGACCGCTATCTGCTGACCGGAATGGGTATGGTCATCTTCCTGCATCTGCTGAACGGCCTGAGTGCCCATTATCCCTCGGTACCCCAGCTGCCGACTCTGATCCTGGCCGGATCCTATTTTCCGGAAACCGGCCTGTTTTCGGGCTTTCACAAACTGAAGATGTACGTGTATCCGGCGTTCATCGGATTCGCCTTCCTGACCACCCGACAGATCTCCTTCAGTTTCTGGGTCTTCTTTCTCCTTGGCGGGCTACTGTTCGGTCTGCTCGGCACCTTCGGGCTGCAGATCCCGGATGCTGCCCTGGGGGTGACCTTCGGCCCGACCATGGCCCGGCCGGAAGAGGCCCAGATGATCGGCGCCTTCTTCATCTTTTTCCTGTTTCTGATCTGGCTGGCCCGATTCCATCTCCGGGACACGGCCGGACAGCTTTTTCTCCCCTGGCGGTTTCCATCTCCGTCATCGGATGTGGAGTGGTTCCCGGCCCGCTACGGCCTCCTCGGCGCCCTCCTCGGCCTGGGAGGACTGGTCGGGTGGAGCACGCTCTTCGGCATGGGAATGCTGCCCGGGCTGACCCTGTTCCTGACCTTCTTCATGGTCCTGCTCGTGGCCACCCGTATCGTCTGCCAGGGAGGAATCCCCTACTTCACCCTGACCGCCGCGCCCACCGACGGCATTCTGGCCCTGTTCGGCTCCCGCTTCTTTTCCGCGACCGGTCTGCTCATGGCCGCGGTCATGCAAAAGGTTCTGTTTGTGGACCTTCGCGAATCCCTGATGCCCTCCCTGATGCACGCGGCCAAAACCGGGGAAAGGGGAAGCAACCGTGGCTGGATCGGAATCGGGATCGCAGTCGCCCTGATTTCGGCCGTGGCGGTCTCTTTTATCAGCATGCTCGTGCTCTGTCACAAGTACGGCATCCGGGAGCTGGACCTGGACTGGGCCACCCGAACTACACTGAACGTATACGGCAATGCCCAGCGGCTCATCGAGATTCCTTCTGAAACGCGGCACTGGGTGGTGGTTTTCGGAACCGTCGGGGCCGTGGTCATGCTCGTGCTGACCCTGTGCTACAACCGATTTTACTGGTGGCCGCTGCACCCCCTCGGCTACCTCATGGCTTACAGCTCGGCCATGCGCATCCTGTGGTTCAGTTTCTTTCTGGGCTGGCTGTGCAACACCCTCTGCCTGCGTTACGGAGGAACACAGCTTTTCCGTAGGGTTCGTCTCCTGTTCATCGGCTTTATCATCGGCGACTTTCTCATGGGCGGAGGCTGGGCCGTTATCGGGCTCCTGACCGGCATCAGTTATCAGGTTCTGCCGTCATAAACACACGCAAAGCCCCATTGCCTATCGCACTTTGCCTATAGCCTGTTGCCCAAAACCTTTACCCCGAGACCCCATGTACGACGACAAGGAACTGCAAGAATATAGAGATCTGCTCAAGCCGCCGACCCATTTCGAGGAAGGGTTCGACTGGAAGACCATCATCGGAGCCGTGTTCATCGGCTTTCTGATGATGCCCGGGAGCATGTACCTGCAGCTGGTCATCGGGACCGGGATCGGTCCGGCGGCCAGATGGGTGACCATCATCCTGTTCGCGGAAATCGCCAAGCGATCCTACACCGAGCTCAAGCAACAGGAAATATTCCTTCTCTACTATATGGCCGGAGCAGCCCTGGCCTCCCCCTTTCAGGGCCTGCTCTGGAATCAGTACCTGATTCAATCCGATGCGGCCAAGCTCCTCGGGCTGACCGAATACATTCCCACCTGGATCGCCCCGGGCCTGGAATCGGACTCCTACGCGGACCGATCGTTCTTTCATCCGGACTGGTTCATTCCGATCCTGCTCCTCATCGGGGCCCAGATCATTCAACGCATCGACCAGTTCGGGCTGGGCTACTCCCTGTACCGGATCACCTCGGACGTGGAAAAACTCCCCTTTCCCATGGCCCCGGTGGGGGCCCTCGGCACCATGGCTCTGGCCGAATCCACGGAAGACAAAAAAACGGGCTGGAAATGGAGGGTCTTTTCCATCGGCGGGGTCATCGGTCTTCTCTTCGGGACCGTGTACGTGCTCCTGCCCGCCCTGTCCGGCCTGCTGTTCACGGAACCGATCCGGATCATCCCCATACCCTGGATCGATTTCACCCGGAACACCGAAGACATCCTGCCCGCCGTTGCCACCGGACTGCAGCTCGACCTGGGGCTGGTGTTCATCGGCATGGTCCTCCCGTTCTGGGCGGTCATCGGCGGTCTGGTCGGGCTGATCATCACCATCGTGGCCAACCCTGTTCTGTATCATCAGGGTATCCTACACCGGTGGCACCAGGGCATGGGAACCGTGGACACGGTCTTCTCCAACAGTTTCGACTTCTACATGAGCTTCGGCATCGGGCTCGGGCTGGCCATCGGAATGATCGGCATCTGGCACGTGGCCAGGTCCTTCAAACCCAAACCGGGGCAGGCCAGGCTCGATTTCTCGGCCCTGTTCAATCCGCCCAAAGGGCGGGGAGACATCGACTTCTGGCTCTCCGTATCCATCTATGTCTTTTCCACCCTGGCCTACACGGCCATGTGTGTCTGGCTGGTACCCAATTTTCCGTGGATCTTCTTCATCCTTTACGGATTTCTGTACACCCCGTTCATCTCCTACATCACGGCCCGCATGGAAGGGATCGCCGGACAGTTCGTCAGCCTCCCGCTGGTCCGGGAGGCCAGCTTCATCGCCGGAGCAAAATATTTCGGATACTCGGGCATCGAGATCTGGTACGCGCCCATCCCCATTCACAACTACGGCGAGGCAACGGTCCAGTTCCGGCAGATCGAACTGACGGGCACCAGTCTGCGGGGGATCATCAAGGCCGAGATCGTGGTTTTCCCCATCGTCATGATCGCTTCGCTGCTCTTTTCCCAGTTTTTGTGGCGGCTGGCCCCCATTCCTTCAGCCTCCTTTCCCTACGCCCAGGAGCTTTGGCACCTGCAGGCCCTGAACACCCTGCTGATGCAGACCTCCACCCTGGAAGGAAACTCCCTCTTCTACCAGGCTCTGAACGCAAGCTATGTCATGGCCGGATCCGTCTTCGGGCTGATCATCTACGGAGTGCTGACCATTTTTGGGCTGCCGGTCCTGCTCATCTACGGGGTGGTCCGCGGGCTGGGACAGTCCACACCCCACGGCATGATTCTGGAGGTTGCCGGGGCCCTGCTGGGGCGATTCTACTTTTTGAAACGGTACGGGGCCATGTGGCGCCAGTATGCCCCGGTCCTTCTGGCCGGCTTTTCCTGCGGGATGGGGCTGGCGGGCATGTTCGCCATGGGCTGCACACTGATCCTCAAATCCCTGAGCCGCCTGGCCTACTGACCCGACGAACACACCATGCGCATCACCCAACGCCCCATCACCTCCTGGATCTTCTACAGAAACACCCGGTGGCAGCTGCTGCTGCTCGGGGTGATTCTGGTCACCGTGGTCGCCAGGGTCTTCCCCCTGGAGATGCAGAAGCGGATCATCAACGAGGCCATCGGCCTCGGCCTGTACGACAAGCTGCTGCTGTACTGCGGACTATATCTCGGGGCGGTACTCCTGGCCAGTTCCCTGAAATATGTCATCAACGCCCTGCAGGTTTACCTGGGACAGAAAACCCTGATGCACATCCGGGAGGAACTGTACCGGCACATCCTGAGTCTGCCCCTGTCCTTCTTCCGGCAGACCCAGCCCGGCATGGTGGTCTCCACCCTGGTCGGAGAACTGGCCTCAGTGGCCGAGTTCGTGGGCAGCGCACTGGCCGTGCCCGCAGTCAACATCCTGACCATTCTGGCCTTTGCCGGATACATGTTCTACCTGGAGCCGATTCTGGCCTGGCTCAGTTTTGCCATCTATCCCTTCGAACTCCTGGTCATCCCCAGACTTCAGAAAAAGACCAATCAGGCCAACCGGGAACGGGTTCGGCTGAGCCGGAAGCTGAGCGGTATCATCGGAGAAACCGTGACCGGAATCCACGAAGTGCACGGCAACGCGAGCTACCACATCGAGGGAGACAAATTCAAAAGCAAGGCCGGGGAACTGTACCGGGCCAACATACGCATGAGCCTGTACCGGTACGGGGTCAAAGTGGCCAACAACCTCTTTCAGAACATCGGGCCGTTCTTTCTGTTCCTGGTGGGCGGATACCTGACCATCAACGGGAGGTTCGACCTGGGAGCCCTGGTGGCCTTTCTTTCCGCCTATGAAAAGGTCTACGACCCCTGGAAGGAGCTCATGGATTTCTACCAGCTACTCCAGGATTCCACCATCCGGTACCGGCAGGTCATGGACTACTTCGATCACGCCCCGGAACACGCCCTGGAACCCGAAGGTCGTTCCCCGCACACCCTGGTCGGCAACATCTCTCTCAAAGATGTGTATTACACGGTCAGCGGCAATATCCGCATCCTGGACCGGGTCTCCCTGGAAGTACAGTCCCAGGAACAGGTGGCCCTGGTCGGATTTTCAGGAAGCGGCAAGAGTTCCCTGGCCCTGGTCATCGCCCAGCTCTACGCTTACTCCGCGGGAAATGTTCTCATCGACGGACACGAGGTTTCCGGCCTGACCAAAGCGGACATGGCCGCCAATATCGGCATTGTGGCGCAACACCCATTCATCTTCAGCGGCACCATCCGGGACAACCTGCTCTATTCCTGCATAGCCGCCCCCGGAATGCGGGAAGAGAACCTGCCGGACCTGGACCGTACCATCGAGGTCATCCAGCAGGTCGGCCTGTTCCGGGACGTGCTCCGCTTCGGGACGACCACAGTCCTGCCCCGGGACACCTATCCCGAACTCGAAAAACGGCTTATTCGGGTCCGGCACGAATTCCAAAACCGGTTCGGGACGCTCCTGGCCGAGGACGTGGAATTCTTCGACGAAACCCGCTATCTGCAATATTCAAGCGTGGCCGGGAACATCATCTTCGGAGACCCCGTGGACGACTCCTTCGCCGAAGACCGACTGCACGCCAACGCCGATTTCCTTAAATTCCTACGCCGGGAAGGGCTGGAACAAAGGATGTGGCAGCTCGGAGCCAGAATCGCCCGGGAGACCGTGGATATTCTCGGCAACCTGCCCCGCACACCCGAACTGTTCGAATCCAGCCCCATTGCCATGGATGACTTCGAAGACTATCTGGAACTCGTCAGGGAACTCGGGTCAAGGGACCCCTCCGAGCTTAACGCGGAACAACGAAACCGCCTTCTGGAGCTGGCCCTCAACTTCACCCCCGGAATACACAAGGTCGTCGCTCTGCCCGAGGATTTTCAGCAAGCAATCCTGAAGGTGCGTGGCAGGTTCAAGGAATGGGTGCAGTCCGAACAGATCAGGGCGGTGGTCGTCTCCAGTGAGTCGCAGTACCTCCACTCCCAGAACATCCTGAACAACATCCTGTTCGGAAAACTCAAGGACGAAAGCGGCGGAGCACAGGAACGGGTCGCCCGGTCTCTGGTTCAACTGCTCATCGGAGAAGAGCTGCTGGAAAAAATCGTGGAAATAGGGCTGACCTTCGAGGTGGGAAGCATGGGAGACCGTCTGTCCGGCGGCCAGCGACAGAAGGTCGCCCTGGCCAGGGCTTTTCTGAAGGCCCCTCCCATCCTCATTCTGGACGAGGCGACCTCGGCCCTGGACAATGCGTCCCAGACCCGCATTCAGAATCTGCTGCAGACCAGATGGAAAAACAGGGCCACGGTCATCTCCGTTGTCCACCGTCTGGACACGCTGGCCGGTTATGACCGTGTCGCGGTCATGAAAAGCGGGCAGATCATCGAGTTCGGAACCTATCAAGAACTGTTGGAACGCAAAGGAGTCCTGTATGAACTCGTCAACGGAACCCAGCGCTGAGCCGTGTGAATACCGGGAAAATCTGGATATGATCCGGAACATCCCCTATTTCGCCCGCATGGATATGGAAGTTATCAAGGTTCTGGCCTTTGTCTGCAAACGAAAAACCTTCCGCCCCGAAGAGTTCCTGTTCCACCAGGGAGAGCACGGTAATGAATCCTTCTATGTCATTTCCGGAACAGGGGTGGTCATCCGCAGCGACAACGATTCGCAGCGGAACATCGGTGAAATCAGCAGCGGCCGATCCCTGGGAACCCTGGCCCTGATCATGCGCAGCAAGCGCCTTTTCTCACTGCAAGCGCTCACCCCCCTGACCTGCCTGGTTCTTGAACGGAAAAAATTTCAGGCCCAGCTGGCAACAAATCCCAGAATGGCCCAGGTCTTTCTCGAGGCCATCGCCACCAGGGTCGTGGAATGGGAGGACCGCTATCTGCGGGAAGACGAATGCAAGGCGCAACGGACCCTGGATGAGGTCGGCGTCAGCCTGATCTGAATCCAGGCGAGCTCAGCTCAAAAGCAAAACGCCCGGGAGTCTTATGTTCACCCCGTTACGCCTCTCTCTTGCAAACGATCTCGAGGAACTGGAGCGCCTTTCCCTGGGGCTTGAGGCGTTCTGCAGGGAACACGGTTTCCCCCCGGGGCTGACCTACTCCCTGGAACTGGCCCTGGACGAAATTGTCACCAATATCATCCTCTACGGCCGGTTCAAGGTGCGCAGAAATCACATCGAGCTTCACGTCGAATGCAAAAAAAACATCATCGTTGCCAATGTCGAAGATGACGGCGTTCCCTTCAACCCGTTGCTTGCCCCAAAACCGGAACTGGACCTGCCCCTTGACCAGCGGCAGAGACAGGTGGGAGGACTCGGAATTCACCTTGCAACCTCCATCATGGACAAAGTCGCCTACCGTCGCACCGCCGGAAAAAACATTCTGGAAATGGAAAAGACCATTCCGGAGGAGTGCGCTCTGGACAAATGACCAGCCCCGTGACGACCAACCGGAGACATCAATGGACATCGTTCAAAAAAAAAGCAAACGTATTATGATACTGGAAGTTTCGGGACGCCTCGATACCCGGACCAGTACCGAACTGGAGAACCAGGTCCTTCAGATTCTCGAAGCCGGACACCAGCACCTGCTGATGGACTTCAGCAATCTGGACTACATCAACTCGACCGGACTGCGCATCCTGGTCATGACCTTTCAACGATTGAGCCGGACCGGAGGACAGCTTGCGGTCTGCGGGATCAAGGATTACATTCTGGAAATCTTCGATATCTCGGGGTATGATCAATTGTTTCCACTTTTTGCTGACCAGAACGAGGCCCTGGACACCCCCTGGAAAATCTCGGCCGGCTGAAGGCCCCTCACTTTCCTATCTCTTCACTTTTTCTGGAAAAACTCAACCGGCACACGAGGTTCTTCATGCGCCTTGCCCGTTTTTTTCTCCTGCTGTGCATTCTGGCCCCCGCAACCGCTCTCGGCTCTGCCGGGGTTCCACTGACCCTTGGCGGCATCACTCTGGGGCAGGATATATCAGAATATGCCGGTATCTGCCTGCAGGGCACGGATTCTGTTCTGCGCGGAGAACCGCACCTGAACGAGGTGAATATCGATCCGGCCAGGATTCCGGGAATCATCAACGGCAAAATCGCCTACGCCAATTGCGGGCAGAAAGGAAAAATCGTGCGCGTCAAGTTCCGCTTTTCCTGCCCTGAACGCAGCCTGTTCGAGATGCTGCGCAAGAGGTACAAGAATAGATTCGGGACCCCGGCCGAATGGCGGGGAGACCCGTTCAAGAACGTTTTGTCCTGGAAGTGGTCCCTCGAGGATAACGCCGGAAATCGGATCAGTCTGGTCCTGAGCCATACGCGGGACGAAGACTACAATACCCTCAACGCCGTGAAGATGACCCTGCGCTCCCTGTGGGAGGAGGCCCATGCCTGCATGCGGGCCAAAAGCGATGCCTATGAAAAGCGGACCGCCGAAATGCTCCGCAAGGCGAACCAGATCGACCTGGATCTGTTTACACCCAAATGACGACCACGTTGCATCCGCACCCCTGCGCACCCTCCAGTGACCACGTTCTGGCCTGGAACGGCATCCGGATTGCCTACCCGCAATCCTGGGAAGTAACCGGCATCAGGGACAGGTATCTCATGCTCGAGGACCGGGAAGGTCCGGCCCTGGACCTGCGGTGGGAGGTCCACGACGGGCCCGGAAAATACGGGGCCGACCTGGACCAGCTGGCCCGGAAACTCCAAAAATCAGGCCTGTCCATCCGTCCCCCGGACCAGTTTCCGATCAAGTGGCAAAGCCCGGCCGCCTGGCATACGGATCCGGACGCGACTCCGGTCCCTTTTATGTGGTCCGCAACGCCCCGCGGACGGGACTGCATCGGTTGCCTGCTCCGGTTCCCTTTGCCCGGGGTCACCGCGGTCCTTCGTATCCACCGGGATCCGACTCCGGCCAATCTGAGCCGGGCCGCCGGGATCATCTCGTCACTCAAGATCTTTCCCGAGCAGGCTCCCGTGCCCTGGAGAATCTACGACATCGCCTATTCAGTGCCCCCCCTCTTTCGCCTGAGCTCCTTCTCTCTTCAGCCCGGACATTACCGGTTCATCCATGCCGGGAAAGGCGTGCAGCTTTTGTACGACCGCATCGGACCTGCTTCGATCGTTCTGCAGAACTCTTCGCTCCGGGAATGGACCGCCCGGTTTCACGGACTGAAAAAATCCTCCGACTTCGATGCTTACAAGGATCAGGAGAACATACATTCGATTCTGTGGAGCACATCCCGCAAAAGGGACCCGGTCCCTCCATCAGGCCTCGCCCGCTTTTTTCGGGGAGCCCGCCGCTGGCGGGGAGCCGTGTGGATCCCCCCCGGGAAAAACATGATTCTTGCCGTGACCCTGAGCGCCGGCAGCCTGCCTTCCGACCACCTTTTTCACGAGGTCTGCTCCTCTTATGTCCTGGTTTGATTCCTTCAGGCGTCCCCCTGCCGAGCCTCTCCCGGCCCTGACCAGAGGGCGGGCTCTCGCCTGCATCCCGCGCAAGAACTCCATGGTCCGGGAGCAACGGCAGGAAAACGGGCTGATTCGCCTGACCTACCCTATGGCCGCCCGTCCCTTCATTGCCGGACTTGCGCGAAAACTCGGGAAAAATACCCGGCCGACCCTCAAAAGGCTGGATCTGGACGAGATGGGCACCTTTGTCTGGGAACGGATCGACGGCCACCGCCCGGTACAGGGACTGGTCGATGACTTCAGAGCCGTCTACGGCGTGCACTCCAGAGAAGCGGAGGTAGCCATGTCCACCTTTCTGCGAGACCTGGGACGACGTGGACTGATCGGAATGGACGAGGCATGACCGGGACGTGATATTTGACTTGACGGGCCAACCTGCTACAAGAAATTTTCTATCTTCAGGGGCCTGTTTAACCTGCCGCGATATATCCAAACACTCACCTTTCGGCCCTTTCCCCGGACAGTTCGACTTTAGAGAACGCTCAAGACCATATAAGGAAATACGATGCCCTGCAGATTCATCGACTATACCGGCCGGGACAACTGGCCGGAGGTAAAGAAGTGGCTCATGGAACGCGAGAATCCGGACACATCAGTGGAAGAGCCGGTCCGGGCCATCCTTGCTGAAGTCCAGGAGGAGGGAGACGATGCCCTGGTTCGGTGGACCAGGAAGTTCGACTGTCCCGAATTTACCGCCGACCAGCTCCGGGTCCCGGCTCGGGATCTGAAACAGGCCCTCGAGGAAATCCCGGCGGAAGACCTGGCCATCATCAGGGAGGCCGCCGATAATATTCGCGCCTTTCATGAAAACCAGAAACAGAAATCCTGGGTGACCACCCACGAAGACGGCACGGTTCTCGGGCAGATGGTCCGGCCCATGGACCGGGCCGGACTGTATGTTCCCGGCGGTCAGGGCGGAGAGACCCCTCTCGTCTCCAGCCTGCTTATGAACGCCATCCCGGCCCAGGTGGCCGGAGTGGAACGCATTCTGGTCATCTCCCCTCCCAGACGAAACGGAACACTCAACCCGTACATCCTGGCCACGGCAGAACTGCTCGGCCTGGAAGAGGTCTACCAGTGCGGCTCGGCCTGGGGAGTGGCCGCCCTCGCTTTTGGCACCCCCACCATCGACCCGGTGGACGTCATTGCCGGACCGGGCAACATCTTCGTAACCACGGCCAAGCGCTTTCTGGTGGGGAAGGTCGGGATCGACATGATCGCCGGACCGAGTGAAATCGCCATCCTGGCCGATGCAACCGCCAACCCGGAACATCTGGCCGCGGACATGCTCTCTCAGGCCGAACACGACCCTCTGGCATCGGCCCTGCTTATCTCTTCGGACCGGAACCTGCTCACCCGGACACAAGCTGCTCTTGCAGAACAGACCGCTCGGCTTCCGCGCAACGAAATCGCGGCAGAATCCCTGACCAAGTGGGGGGGAATGATCGCAGTGCCCGACCTGGACACCGGCATGGATCTGATCAACCTGCTGGCCCCGGAACATTTCGAGCTGGCCGTGGACACCCCATGGGCCTGGCTGGGCAAGGTACGAAACGCCGGGGCCGTATTTCTCGGACACAACGCAGCGGAACCCGTGGGGGATTATTTCGCAGGCCCCAACCATGTCCTGCCCACGTTGTCCACGGCCCGGTTCTCATCGGCCCTGTCCGTAGACACCTTCTGTAAAAAAATCAGCCTCATCGCGCCGAGTGCCTCCTATGTCGGGGAACATGGGCCCAAAATCGCCCGCATGGCCCGCCTTGAGGCCCTGGAGGCTCACGCCAGAAGCGTTGAGCAACGCTATGCAGGTTCGACGGCTCCCCCAAAAAAATAGAGAGGCACGGTTTTTCGACGCCGATTCCCTTTTCCACAGCAGGCAGCATCGGCCCCCGGGCCCGTGCCATTCCCAAAACCATGCAAGCAGCGAAAAAAATACATGAAAGTCACGACGCAAACCAACATCAGAGAGTATCCCCTTCTTTCCCGCGGGAAGGTCCGGGACATCTACGCCATTGACGATGACACCCTGCTCATCATCACCACGGATCGCATGTCCGCCTTTGACGTGATCATGGCTGAGCCCATCCCGTACAAAGGGGTCATCCTGAACCAGATCACCCTATTCTGGATGGACAAATTCAAGAATCTGGTCCCCAACCACATCATCGCCTCCCGTGTAGCGGACTACCCCGAGCCCCTGCACAAGTATGCCGACGAACTCGAAGGGCGCTCCGTACTGGTCCACAGGGCCAGCCCCCTGCCCATCGAATGCATTGTCCGCGGCTATATCACCGGATCCGGTCTCAAGGACTATCAGGCCACGGGTAAGGTCTGCGGCTACGCTCTGCCCGAAGGACTGCAGGACTCCGACATTCTGGAACACCCCCTGTTTACTCCGTCCACCAAGGCCGAACTCGGCGAACACGACGAGAACATCACCGTGGATGCGGCCCAGGAAAAGCTTGGCCCGGAGCTTCTGGCCAAGGTCCAGGAGACCTCCCTGGCCATCTATTCCCAGGCCAGAACCTACGCTTCGGAAAAAGGGATCATCATTGCGGACACTAAATTCGAATTCGGAATGGTCGGCGATGAGTTCCTGCTTATCGACGAGGTTCTGACCCCGGATTCCTCCCGGTTCTGGCCCATGGACGGGTACGCTCCGGGCCGGTCCCAGCCAAGCTTCGACAAGCAGTACCTGCGCGACTGGCTGACTTCCACCGGCTGGAACAAACAGGCTCCGGCACCGAACCTTCCCGACGAGGTCATCGCCCGGACCCGGGCCAAATACCTGGAGGCCTATACCCTGCTTACCGGGGAAACCCTCGAGCTGCCCGCATCCTGAACGGACGCTTCCATCAGAACTCATTTTGCAGGAGATTGCATGCTTCTCAAGGACAAAAAAGCCCTCATCTTCGGTGTCGCCAACGACAAAAGCATCGCCTACGCCATCGCCAGACAGTTCAAGGAGCAGGGGGCCAAGCTGGCCTTCAGCTATGCCGGACCGGCTCTGGAGAAACGGATCGCCCCCATTCACGAAGAGCTCGGCGGCGATTTCATGTTCGAGTGCGACGTGACCAGCGACACGGCCCTGGCCGAATCCAAAGAACTTGTGCGGGAAAAATGGGGCCAGGTCGACATCCTGGTCCATTCAGTGGCTTTTGCCAATCGTGAGGACCTCAAGGGGCGGTTCATCGAGACCTCCCGTGACGGTTACAAGCTGGCCTTGGACATTTCGGCCTACTCCCTGGTGGCCATGTGCAGGGCCTACGAGGAACTGCTGGTCCCAGGCGGATCGGTTATGGCCATGACCTACTACGGCGCCGAAAAAGTGATCACCAACTACAACGTCATGGGCGTGGCCAAAGCGGCCCTGGAAGCCAATGTCCGCTACCTGGCTCCGGATCTCGGCGCCAAAGGGGTGCGCATCAACGCCATCAGCGCCGGCCCCTTGAAGACCCTGGCCTCCTCGGGCATTTCCGGATTCAAGACCATCCTGAGCACCATCGAGGAACGCGCTCCCCTGGGACGCAACGTCACCCAGAACGACGTGGCCGGAACAGCCCTGTACCTTGCTTCAGACCTCTCTGGAGGCGTCACCGGAGAGACCATCTACGTGGACTCCGGGTACAACATCATGGGAATTTAAAAATCAGGCTATAGGCAATGGGCTATAGCCTGCAGGGAAGAAAGGGCAATGCCCTCTCGCCCATTGCCTATAGCCCATTGCCTATTATCCAACCATGTCCAACATTCTCAACATCATTCTGATCGTCGCCATCTGGATCGTCCTGGTCAAAGTGGTGCTGCCCAGACTCGGCATCCAGCCGTGAGGCCCCCGAAAGAACTGCAGTCTGCAGTCCAGGGCTCCGGAATCAACAAAATCTGAAAAAAAAATAAAAAAAGTTCTTGCCAAACAGATCAAGTTTCCCTAGTAATCCACTCCTGTTGACGCGGAGAGGTGGCCGAGTTCGGCTTAAGGCGCACGCCTGGAAAGCGTGTGTACCCGGAAGGGTACCGGAGGTTCGAATCCTCTCCTCTCCGCCATTTTTTTTACCTTCCCGAATTCCCCCCTTGTTTAACAGATCACATTCGACATTCGCATATGACAGGGAAGCCGGGCGGCAAGAGTGCTGCCAACCCCGTCAGGTCCGAGAGGAAGCAGCGGTAACAGTTCCTTTTGGGTGCCTGGCTTCCCTAACAGGGACGTCCTCTACAGGACGTCCCTGTTTTTTCATGCGCTCCCTCCATGCTTGACATCATGCGCACAACCACTACGTGGTAAAGTTCATGCGCGTGCATGAACCCTTCCCGGCCTATCGGAGTATTTTTCATACCCCGAACACGGCCAAACATTCATTTTGGAGAAAAATCCATGACACAACGGTTCACGCTCTTTTTCTCTTTCGTCTGTCTGGGTCTGCTGCTCATAGCGACCGACGACGCATTCGCCAAACGATTCGGGGGCGGCAGATCATTCGGCAGCAGCTCCTCGTACAGCAAGTCCTATTCTTCTCCCTCCAAGCAGCAGGCCTCGCCCAGCAGCCCCGGGCGGACGGCCTCCACCCCCAGATCCGGCATGATGGGAATGTTCGGAGGTCTCCTGGCGGGCACTCTGCTGGGGTCCATGCTCTTCGGTGGCGGATTTGGTGGGATCGGATTTATGGACATCCTGCTCGTCGGAGGCGGCCTCTGGCTGCTGATGCGTTTTCTCCGGTCCCGCCGGACTGCTCAGGAAGGACCGTCCCTGAACGGGACCAGTCGTTTCGAAAACCCGCAACCTACAAACAACGCCTGGGACCATCTCAGCAATCCTGCTGGAGGCCGGGCACAACAGACCACTCCTGCCTATCCCCCGGGATTTGACGAGCAGGAATTCATGGAAGGGGCCAAGGCGGCCTTCACCCGTCTGCAACGGTCCTGGGATGCCAGGGATCTGGCCGACATCAGGCTCTTCACCTCGGATGAGGTGTACACGGAAATCGAGGACCAGGCCAAAAAGGATCCGACTCCCGGGCAGACCGAAATTCTTCTGCTTCGGGCCTTCCTCCAGGACGTCAAGACATCCGGCAATCAGACCGTGGCCACAGTCCTCTTCGAGGCCACCATCCGCGAAGATCAAAACGCGGACAGCACCGAAGAAGTCCGCGAAGCATGGCACTTCAGCCGCTACGAGACCGACGGCAGCGAAAACTGGGTCGTCGAAGGACTACAGCAGTCGGCATAACAACGTCGGAGTCCAACGGGCCCGCATAGTTCAAGATAACCACGACAAAGAATCCCGGAAAACCTATCGGTTTTCCGGGATTCGTGTTTTTCTAACTGTGTGAAAATCCGTTTGGATCTATTTCACATATTCCAGGAACTGGTTCTCCGGGGTAAGCACCAGCCGGGTCTTGTCTTTCAGGGCATTGCGGTAGGCCTCCATGCTCCGGGAAAAGGCGTAAAACTCGGGATCCAGCCCCAGGGAGTCTGCATAGATTGCCGTGGCTTCCCCGTCTCCTTCCCCTTTCAGGACTTCGGCCTCACGCCTCGCCTCGGCCAGCATAACGGACCGTTCCCGATCCGCCCCGGTGGTGATCTTCACCCGTTCCTCGCGGCCTTCAGAACGGTACTGTTTGGCCTGACGTTCACGCTCGGCCCGCATGCGACCGTAAATGGCCCGCTGGTTTTCCTGGGGCAGATCGGTCCGTTTGATGCGCACGTCAAGAACCTCGATACCGTAATCCGAAAGGAGCATGTTCCCCTTCATCGTCACCTCGGACATGATCCTGCTCCGCTCGGATGAGACCACCTCGGTCAGAGTATACTGTCCCAGGGCGACCCGAAGCTCAGCGTAGATGATGTCGTCAATGCGGGACATCCCGCTGGGGATAGTACGCAACGTCCGGTAGAAAAGGAGCGGATCCTTGATCCGCCACCGGGAGTAGTTGTCCACGACCAGATTTTTCTTGTCCTTGGTCAGGATTTCGGCCGGGGTGGCATCATACTCCAGAATCCGGTGATCGAAAAAGATCACGTTCTGCACGAACGGGAGCTTGAAATGCAGCCCGGGGCCGCGATCTCCGCCCACTGGTTTTCCGAGTTGGAGCACGATGGCCCGCTCGGTCTGATCCACGACAAAGGTGCACTGCAGGGCCACAAAGGCCGCCACGGCGAGTACGAGTCCGACGACAACGGGAGCTTTTCCTGATTTCATTACTGGGCACCTCCCTGAGACGTCTGTCCGGCACGCCCTTGAGTCGGAGCGATCTGATTCAACGGCAGGTACGGCACCGCACTTTGCATACTCTTTTCCGAAAGAATCAACTTCTCCACGTTCGGACTGGACATTATCTGTTCCATTGTTTCCAGGTACATGCGCTTTTTCGTAACATCCTTGGCTTTTTCATATTCCCGAAGCAGGGCCAGAAACCGGGAACTTTCACCCTTTGCCGCACGAATGACCGTCTGTTTGTAGGCCTCGGCCTTATTCAGGATGGAGGCAGCTTCCCCGCGGGTTTTGGGGGTAAGATCGTTCCGATAGGCTTCACCTTCGTTGATGAACCGGCTCTTGTCCTCTTTGGCACTGGCCACGTCCTTAAAGGCGTCGATAACCTCCTTGGGGGGGTGGACATCCTGCAGCTGGACCGCCACAACGCTCACGCCGGTCATGTATCTATCCAGTATTTCCTGCAGCAGCTGTTTGGTGTCGTTCTGGATATCCAGTTTGTCCGCGGTCAGGGCCGCATCGATTCTGTTATACCCGATCACCTCGCGCATGGCCGCCTCTGCCGCATCCTTAACCGTTTTTTCCGGCTGGGAAATGTTGAACAGATAGTTTTTCGCGTCCTGGATCTGGTACTGAATGATGAACTGGACATCGATGATGTTTTCATCCCCGGTCAGCATCAGGGATTCCTCGGGCACCAGCCGCAACTGGGGGGAATTGAAGGCCACCCGCTGGGCCCCGGTACGAAACCCGATCTCCACCCGACGAACCTGGGAGACCTTGAGGGTCTGGACCTTTTCGACCGGAAAGGGAATCCGGTAATGGGGGCCGGGGTCGGTCGTCCGATGGTACTCCCCGAAACGCTGTACAACCCCCACTTCGTCCGGTTCGACGATATACACACCGCTGGCCAGCCACAGGGCTACCAGAACTACCAGTAAAAGTTTTCCACCAGGGAACTTGATCTCCCGGATCTGCCTGACCCGTTCGTTCAATTCGCCCAAGTCCGGCCTGTGCGGAGTTCCACCGCCGCCGGACTGCCTTTGCCGCTTTTCCTGTAATTTGTCCCAATCCCAACTCATAGTGCTATCCACCTAAATAAGTCATCCGAAGAGGTCAAGGTTGACGGGTTGTCTTTCTGCACGCGGGAGACGGGCATTTTCCACTTTATCGTTCAATAGTTTTACGTTAACAGTCCAAGCCGTTCAGTTCAAGCACGATATGAGGTTCAATCCTTTCCGGACTGATCGAAACCATTCTATCTCGAACCTTTTTCAGGCAGGAAACATACCATGAAGCCAGTGAACAAAAACATATTTCGGGCCTACGACATCCGCGGAGTCGTGGATCGGGATCTCGATACGGAATGGGTGGAGGAACTGGGTCGGGCCTGCGGCACTTTTTTTCTGCAACGGAAACACTCCCGAGCCGTTGTGGGCCACGACTGCCGGTTCAGCTCCCCGGAGTACCAGGCGGCCATGGTCCGGGGACTACTGGAAACCGGAATGGACGTCACCTTCCTGAACATGGTCGGGACCCCGCTTTTCTATTACGCGGTCCGCACCCTTGGTCTTGGAGCAGGTGTGATGATCACAGCCAGCCACAATCCACCGGAATTCAACGGCTTTAAAATCTGGGAAGGCCCGGGGACCATTCATACCGACGACATTCAAAGTGTCTACGACATCATGGCCCGAAAGGCCTTCAACTCGGGTCGGGGACTCGCCTCGGAGCTGAATATCGAACCCGCATACATTGAAGAGCTGTCCGCTCAAACCACACTGACCAGACCGGTCAAGGTGGTCGTGGACGGGGGCAACGGGGCCGGGGGCCTGACCTGCGTCAAACTTTTGGAGCGCATCGGAGCCACGGTCATTCCCTTGTACTGCGAACCCGACGGGGGATTTCCCAATCACCATCCCGACCCCACAGTCGAAGAAAACAACCGGGACCTGCGCCGGGCCGTCCTCACCCACGGAGCGGATCTGGGCGTGGGACTGGACGGGGATGCGGACCGTATAGGGGTCATCGACTCCGAGGGAAAAACCATCTTCGGCGACCAGCTCCTGGCCATTTTCAGCAGAGAGGTGCTCACCCACAGACCGGGGGCCACGGTCATCGGAGAGGTGAAGTGCTCTCATCTCCTGTTCGACGACATCCGGGACCACGGTGGTGCCCCTGTCATGTGGAAGACCGGGCACTCCCTGATCAAGGCCAGAATGCAGGAAGAAAACGCCCTTCTGGCCGGAGAGATGAGCGGACACATGTTTTTCGCGGACCGGTTCTACGGATTCGACGACGCCATCTATGCGGCCCAGCGCATCGTCGAGATCGCGGGCAATCCCGATACCCCTCCGTTGGGGCGGATTCTGTCCGACTGGCCCAGAACCTTCAACACCCCGGAACTGCGTATGGACTGTCCGGAAGAGATCAAATTCCGGATCGTGGCCCGGGCCCAGGACCATTTCCGTGACGGGTACGACATGAACGACATCGACGGGGTCCGCCTCACCTTTGCCGACGGCTGGGCCCTGCTGCGAGCCTCCAACACCCAGCCGGTTCTGGTCCTTCGGTTCGAGGCTGAATCCGAACAGCGCCTGGCCGAAATCCGGGCCGAAGTGGAAACGCCCCTGGCCGAATGGATCAGAGAATTCTCCGCATCCGAGGAGGGAGAAGGGTAACATGACGCTGCCCAGGGTGACCATCTACACCGACGGATCGAGTCTCGGCAATCCAGGTCCAGGCGGCTGGGGGGCCGTTCTCATGCACAAGGACAAACGCAGAGAGCTCTCGGCCGGATTCAAAACCACGACCAACAACCGCATGGAGATCCTGGCCGTGATCGAGGGGCTGGCTGCCCTCAAGGCCCGGGCCGAAGTAGATCTGTACACCGACTCCCGCTACCTGCATGACGCCGTGAACCGGCACTGGATCAAAGGCTGGCTTAAAAACGGATGGAAAACCGCAGCCAAGAAACCGGTCAAGAACAAGGACCTGTGGCTCAGACTGCTCCCCCTTCTGGACAGGCACGAAGTCCGCATCCATTGGGTCAAGGCCCACAACGGCACCCCGGAAAACGAACGGTGTGACGTTCTGGCCAAAGAAGCGGCCATGCAACCCGGACTGCCCCCGGATGTCGAGTATGAGCAAACCGGCGGCGGAGCCTGAAAAGGAAAAAACGCGCCGCAGTAACCTGCGGCGCGTTTTTTGTTTCTTAAGATCGATCTCCAGAAATCCCGAAATACCACAACGAGCCTACACTCCAAGATCCTTCTTCAGGTACTCGAAGTCAATAATGGAGCTGACCAGCTGGGCCCCGTGCTGGATCTTGAT
This sequence comes from Desulfomicrobiaceae bacterium, assembly GCA_041685265.1. Classification (GTDB taxonomy): domain Bacteria; phylum Desulfobacterota; class Desulfovibrionia; order Desulfovibrionales; family Desulfomicrobiaceae; genus JAWLGC01. The sequence continues at coordinate 61,985 of JAWLGC010000003.1, forward strand.
CATATCCCGAAGTTTATGCCGGGACAGGATCGCCTCCATTTTTTTGGCCACAGTGAAGGTGTCGTCCCGGACCAGCACAATGGGCACCTGAAGCACTTCGGCCCGAGTCATGATGATATCGTTGGGATACAGGTTTCCGGTCAACACCAGACACTGGCACTCCCCTTCCAGGGCCACCAGCTGCACGTCGGACCGGTCCCCACCGACAATGACCGCGGATTTGCGGCTCTTGCGGAAATGGGTCATGAAATTTTCCACCTGCATGGTTCCGATGAGGAAATTCTCCACAACCTGTTCCGCCTTGTCCTGGGCGGTGATGACCTTACCGCCCAGACGCTCGGCCAGATCCGCCACCTTGATGGCTCCCATGAGCGGGTCAGTGGGAATTTTACCCAACACCTTGATATCCTTGCGCTCCAAAAATGGGATGAGCATGGAATCAAGCTCCTCCACGAAATAGGGCGGGATATCGTTCAGAAGCACGCCGCTGAGTTGCGGGCCGAGCTGCTCCTTGATGGCCACCAGATAATCGTAGTTGAGTTCCTTGGCGAACCGGTCGATGACCAAAGCCTTGATCCCGAGCCGTTTGACCACGCTCACACCGTCCACGTTGCAGTACTTCCCGGAGTACATGCTTCCCGAGCCGGCCACGATCATGATGTCCTTTCCTTTGGACAGTTCCGCAAAGGAGGATTCGATACGGGACATCAGATTTTCGCATTTTCCGCTGAACGCCTTGACCTTGAAGTCCTGATCCACGACCACGGGAGTAACCTTGGCCGGATCCTCGTTCAGCCCCAGAAGATCCTGAACGAAAAAAGCATCCTCATCTCCCAGCACCCCGTTTTTTTCCATGGGCAGGGCACCGACCGGTTTCATGTATCCGACATTAAATCCCTCTTTCTGAAGCCTGAGGCCAAGCCCCATAGCGATCATATTCTTTCCGGAATAGCCGGAAGTGGCGCCGACATAAATACCAACCATACCTTCCTCCCTGGTCAACTGGAAACTTCTGAAAAAAAGCCCTCCGGCAGCACTGCTGCCGGGAGCCCGCGACTTGCTATCCCTATGACATTTCCCAAGACATACCGGTCACACGCACGTCGAGTACGGGCCGTAACCACCCTTTCGGGTATGCCACCGAAACGACAATCTCCCCCGACTCTTTCGGCGAACGGAGGCTGACGATCGGTGAGAGGTCGACCGGTATCAACGGGGCAGGAGGCTGATTCTCCCCCCGGCTATCAGGACCCCCTCGGTGCCTATCAGCACAGGATCCAGTTCCAGGGAGTACACCTCCGGAAAATCGAGTCCCAACTGGGCCACGGTAAGCAGAACATCCTCCACGGCCCGAAGGTTGAGACGGCCTTTTCCCGAACGGCCGTACCCCAGAGCCAGGGCCGGAATCTCCCGGATCATATCCGCGGCATCGGTCAGGGAGAGGGGGGCCAGACGGCAGGTGGTGTCCGCAGACGAAGGTCGCCCTTCCCGGGCCAGGCCGAGCCTGAGAAGAGGACCGAACTGCGGGTCGCGAACAAAACCGATCACGGCCTCCCGGCCTCCCCGTGGGGCCATGGTCTGTACCAGACAGCCGGAAATAAACGCCTCCCTGCGCAGACGCTGGGCCCGGGAGGTGATCTCCAGAAACCCCCGGCGAACCTGCTCCGGTTCCTCCAGATCGATCAGAACCCCTCGCACATCGCTCTTGTAGTCGATGGTCGGAGAGACAACCTTCAAGGCCACGGGAAACCCGAGCCTTTTGGCAATCCTGACGGCACTGCGGCTGGTCCGGGCAAGTTCGGCCCGAGGAAAGGGAAGTTCATAAGCCTGAAGCAGCATCTGAGCGTTCAGCCCGGTCAGTTCCAGCTTGCCGCAACGCCTGGAGTCCTCGATAATTTTGGCCGCCTTGGGCTTGTCCCGTCTGTAGCTGACCTCCACAGGATACGGCTGGCGTTTCCACTCGTAATAGGAATACATGGCCTGAAAGCTGAGCACGGCCTCCTTCGGAAAGGTGTAGCAGGGTACTCCGGCCTCACTGAGCAGGAGACGGCCGGTCCGGTTCTGCTTCTGTCCCACAAAACAGACAAACAAGGGTTTATGGGCGTTTTGGGCCACCAGGGCCAGCTTTTCGGCCACGGCCCGCTCATCCAGGCCCGCGGAGGGCGCTATGACCACCAACACCCCGTGCACCAGCGGATCCTTCAATACCGGGCGCAGTGCCTCCCCGTACCGATCGGCGTTTGCGTCTCCGCCTACATCCACGGGGTTGGTCAGGGCGGCGTACCCGGGCAGCACCCGTCCCAGGGCTTCCAGGGTTTTTCCCCCGAGATGAGCCAGACTGATATCGGTTCCCTCGCAGCCGTCCGCAGCCATGACACCGGCTCCGCCGGAGTTGGTCACGATGGCCAGATGGGACCCTTTGGGCAGGGGCTGACAGGAAAAAGCCTTGGCAAGGTCGAACAGCCTGTCCATGCTGTCCACCCGCATGACCCCGGCCTGTTTCATGGCGGTCTGATAGGCCTGTTCCGACCCCACGGAGCTTCCGGTGTGGGAGGAGACCGCCCTGGCCCCGGAGGAGGTCATGCCGGCCTGCAGCAGGATGACCGGTTTCTTTCGGGTCGCGTCCTGGGCCTGCCGAATGAACCGCTGTCCGTTGGAGATCCCTTCCAGATATCCGATAATAACCCGGGTATCGGAATCGTGGGAAAGGTACTCGAGCATTTCGGCCTCGTCGACCACGGCCCGGTTGCCCAGACTGACAAATTTGGAAAACCCGATATGTTCTTCCCGGGCCCAGTCCAGAATCGCGTTGCACAGCGCTCCTGAAGGCGAAAAAAAGGCGATATTTCCGGGAAGGGGGTCACTAGCGGCAAAAGAGGCATTGACCCTGTTTTTGGTGTTGATTAAGCCGAGGCAGTTCGGTCCGAGCAGGGTAAGATGTTTCTTGAGGGCAAACTTCTTGATCTCCTGCTCCAGGTAGTACCCCTTGCCGCCGATTTCTCGAAAGCCGGAGCTGGTCACGATCACAGACTGCACCGACCTGGAGGCAAGACCTTCCAGGGCAGGCAGCACCTGGTCCGGCTCGTGGCACACGATGGCCAGTTCAAGAAGTTCCGGAAGTTCAGAGAACTCCCGGACCACCAAGCCTCCCTCAACCTGCCCCGCATCGGGATCCATCACATACAGCCGGCCGGAAAAACCTCCCCGGACAAGGTTGGAGACTATGGTATGGCCCGGCGTTCCCGGGGTCATAGACGGGCCGATAACGGCCACCCGGCGCGGTGCGAAAAGGGACGACAAATGTGAATCTCTCATGGAGCAACCTTATGGATACGGAAAAAATTCTGATGGATCTTGCGGACCTTCAGGACGGCATTCATTATCACTTCCGACAAGTCAAGCTTTTACTACACGCCCTGACCCACAGCTCCTACGCCAACGAGCAGCAGCTCAGCAGCAACGAACGGCTTGAATTCCTCGGGGACGCGGTCCTGGAATTGAGTGTTTCCCAGGAGCTGTTCCGCCGCTTCCCCGACGCAGCGGAAGGAGAATTGACCCGAATGCGGGCCAGACTGGTCAACGAACCGGCCCTGGCGGATCTGGCCAGGACCCTGAACCTCGGGCAGTATATCATGCTTGGAAAAGGCGAGACCTCGCAGGGAGGAGCGGACCGAGACTCCGTGCTCAGCGACACCATGGAAGCGATCTTCGGAGCCGTGTACCTCGAAGCCGGATTCGAACAGGCCCAGCAGGTCATCCTCCACCTCTATCGCCACTGCTGGCCCGAGACCGACCGGGTGGTCCGGCCCAAGGACAACAAAAGCAAACTGCAGGAAATCACCCAGCGGGAAGACAAGTCCAGGCCCACCTACCGACTGGAACGAAGCACGGGCCCTGAACATGCCAAGGAGTACGTGGTCAGTGTCACCCTGCCATCCGGCCAGGTACTGGAGGCCCAGGCCAGCAGCGTCAAAAAAGCGGAACAGCAGGTCGCAGCCGCGGCCCTGAAGTTTCTTCTGGAGGCCGCCCCCGAAACAGAGAGCTGATCTTAAGGTCCCGCTTCGGCGGGGCCCCGCTCTTTCACAAAAAATCCCGCCGCCCGGCGACGATGGTCCCGGGTATATATACGGTTTCGGTCCACACTGAGTAACTATTCAGGTCCTTTTTACAAAATTAGAAATTTCAAATTTAAGAAATTTTAGAAATTTGAGAAATTATAAGACGTTAGCGCCTGCTCTTTCAA
>JAWLGC010000134.1:0-5530 GCA_041685265.1 Desulfomicrobiaceae bacterium
TGCAACTTTGCCGTGGATCTGGCCGCCTCACCGGAACAGGTCTGGGACAAGGTGGTACGCATCGGCGGGCAGAACGGATGGTACTACGCCTCCTGGCTCTGGGAGCTGCGCGGCCTCATGGACCGCCTTCTAGGCGGGGTGGGACTGCGCCGGGGCAGAAGAGACCCGGTGGATCTGCGGGTCGGAGACGCTCTGGATTTCTGGCGGGTCCTGATCGTTGAAAAAAATCATCGCCTCCAGCTTCTGGCGGAAATGAAACTTCCCGGAGAAGCGATCTTCGAGCTCCGGATCATCAAAACCGGAGAAAACCGGTGCGAACTGCGCCAGATTTCCAGATTCCTGCCGCGCGGCCTGGGCGGAATCGCATACTGGAAGGTGCTGCAGCCGCTGCATGTCATCCTGTTCAAGGGGATGCTCAAGACCATGGCCCGCAAGATCGGCTGCCCCATTCTGGGCGGCCCCAGACCCCTGTCCGTATCGGAGCGCGTATGTGTCCTTCCAAATTCGAAATGACCCCTTCCCGCCGAAATCTTCCCCTTGACCCGGGGACTCCGGAATTCGGGGAGCTGACCACCCTTTTTTCCCGGCAGCCAGGTCTGGTTCTGGCCACCTGCCGGGACGGGCACCCCTACTGCAGCCTCATGGCCCACGCCGAGCGGCAGGACCTGCAGAGCATCATCATGGTTTCTCCGGACAACACCCGCAAGGTGGAAAACATCCGGAGCAGCCCGGCCGTTTCCCTGTTGCTCACCAATCAGGCGTGCGGGGGAGAAGCCTCCCTGAACGACTCTCCCGTGGCCGTAACCGTCACCGGAACCGCGACAATTCTTGCGCCGGACAGGGTCCCTGATCTCAACTCCGTGTTCCTGAACAGGCACCCGCACCTGAGTGCATTCTGCGCCGCGCCTTCGACGGTTGTTCTTGAGGTCTCGGTAACCGGGATCATGCTTGTCCGCCACTTTCAGGAAGTTACCGAGTTCACCCTGTGAGCGGACGCCTCCACTCCATCCACCCGGACCGGATCCATACGCTGAAAAAGGGACGCCCGGGAACCGGACCGGTTGTCTACTGGATGAGCCGCGATCAGCGAATCAGGGACAACTGGGGAGTGCTGCACGCCCAGAACATGGCCCTGGAGCGGGATCTGCCCCTGATCATCTGTTTCTGCCTGGTCCCGGAGTTCCTGGAAGCCGGGACCAGGCAGTACGAATTCATGCTCCAGGGACTTGAGGAGACCGCCCGGGAAGCCCGCGAACGCAATATTGCATTCCGGCTCCTGATCGGCGACCCGATCCGGGAACTGACCCGATTGACAGAACGTATGCAGGCCTGCGCCCTGATCACGGACTTCGACCCGCTGCGCATCAAACAGACCTGGCAGCGCGGGGTGGCGGAACAGATCTCCATCCCGGTCATCGAGGTCGACAGTCACAACATCGTTCCCTGTCGCCGGGTCTCCTCCAAACAGGAGTATGCGGCCCGGACCATCCGCCCCAAGCTGCACAAACTGCTCCCGGAGTTTTTGACCCCGTTTCCCGAACCGGTCCGACACCCTGTACAGTTCCCGAAACCGATCCCGGAACCGGACTGGGACGCGGCCCGAGCCTCCCTGAAAACCGGAGCCTTTGGACCGGCTCTGAAAAAACCGGTCCCCGGTACAGCGGCCGGCATGCTCCGCCTGGAGCATTTTTTGACCCGGGGTCTGGCTGAATACGGTCGGTCCCGCAACGATCCCACGGCAGATGCTCTGTCCGGCCTTTCCCCGTATCACCATTTCGGCCAGGTGGCCCCCCAGCGGTCCGCCCTCATGGCCCTGGAACGCGGCGGGCCCCACCCCGAGGCCCGGGAGGGATTTCTGGAGCAGCTGGTGGTTCGCCGGGAACTGAGCGACAACTTCTGCCTGCACAATCCGCACTACGACTCCCTGGCCGGAATTCCGGACTGGGCAAGGACCACCCTGGACGCACACCGGGACGACCCCAGGGAGTTTGTGTATGATATGGACCGGCTCGAGGCCGGCAAAACCCACGATCCACTCTGGAACGCAGCGCAGATGGAGATGGTCCGCTCCGGGACCATGCACGGCTACATGCGCATGTACTGGGCCAAGAAAATCCTGGAGTGGAGCGCAACCCCCGAAGAGGCCGTCAGCCACGCCATCTGTCTCAACGACCGCTACGAACTCGACGGCCGTGACCCCAACGGGTACGTGGGCGTCCTCTGGGCCATGGGCGGCGTGCACGACCGGGGGTGGAAGGAGCGGCCCGTATTCGGCAAAATCAGGTATATGAACTTTGCCGGATGCAAACGAAAGTTCAACATCAACGCATACATCGAAATGTGGGATACATAAAGGAGTCCTCCATGCAAAAACATCTTCTGCTCACTGTCGGCGACGATATGTCCGCCAGCTACAGCCTGCGGTTCATGCGCGACTTTTTTACGGATTTCTGCTCCATGCGCATCACCCTGCTCTATGTCGCCCCCAAGCGGCTGGACCGAACCGATTCGGGGCAAAAAAATCCGCAAGGACAGGCCGTCCTGGACAAGGCCAAAAAATGGTTCACGGAAAACGGCGGCTGTGCTGAAGCCCAGGTGGAGACCATGCTCGTCCCGGCCCAGGTGGGCACGGCCGAAGCGATCCTGTTCGAGGGACACCGCGGGCTGTATGACGCCGTGATCCTGGGCCAGCGCGGATACTTCTGGATCCAGCAGATGATGCAGTCCGGAGTCAGCCACTCCCTGCTGGAAAAAGAATTCGATTTCCCCATCTGGATCTGCAAGCGCCCCTCTCCCATTCCGCAGAAAAACGTGCTTCTCGGCATGGACGAGTCTGCCCCGTGTCTGCGCATGGCCGATCACATGGGCTATATCCTGTCTTCCGAGCCACAGCACGACATCACCCTGTTCCATGCCCACATCGGCGGGAAGGCGACAGAGGAGACTCTCCACAACATCGAAGAGGCGGAAAAAATTCTCCTGAAGCACGGTATTGCCCGGGACCGGATCAGACCGCGCATCATCCCGACCAGAGACCCGGGCAAAGCCCTTATCGAGGAAGCGGCCCGGCTCAACGTGGGCGTGGTCGGAGTGGGCCGGGGCGCACACAAGAAGACCCTGCGGGAAAGCCTCTTCGCCGGCTCGGTCAGCCTGAAACTGCTGCACGACATGGAGCACCGCAACCTGTGGATCAGCAAATAGATCCAGGGCCGCTCGATCCTGAAATCCCTTTCCTGATCTCAAATCCCGCTGCGCTGAAATCAACACCCCCGGGAGTTCCTAATGCTGTACAATATCGTGGTCTATGTTCCGGAAACACATGCTGAACGCGTCAAGGAGGCCATGTTCCAGGCCGGAGGCGGCCGGTTCGAACAGTACGACAACTGTTCCTGGCAGGTAAAAGGGACGGGGCAGTTCCGCCCTCTGGCCGGAAGCACCCCGTTTCTGGGCACGGCCGGAACCGTGGAGCAGGTCCCTGAGTACCGGCTCGAGATGGTCTGCGCCGCGAGCCGGATCAAACCCGTGCTGCAGGCAATGATCGACGCCCACCCCTACGAAGAAGTGGCCTACCACGCCTACAAGGCGATGACGGTGAAAGACTTCTGAACCGGGCCTCTTTTGAAACACGGAGTTTTGAAAGGCGCTTTACAGGAGACAAGGAGCAAAACTGTTTCTCCTGTTCTCCTGTTCAAATTCTACTGAAAGGGAGAAGCCCCTGTCACTCGGGACCGGGGCTTCCCGCCTTGTACCGGTGGAGTCGTTTTCCCCGGTCCGGGCAGTCGCACTCCTCGAGGATCGGGGTTAAAAATCCCCAGCAGAGTTCCACGGCATCCTGGCGCCAGAACAGGGTCTGATCCCCGAGCATACAGTCAAGGAGCACCTTTTCGTAGCCTCCAAGGACCGGACTCTTTTGTTCCCGAGCGTAATCGAAGTGCATGTTCACTGTCCGCAGGCACATCTGCGAGCCCGGTACCTTGGCCTGAAAACTGAGGTCCACGACCTCGTCGGGCTGGATGCCGAGCACCAGCCGGTTGGTGGTGATATGCTCTCCCAGGATATGCCGGAACATGGAACACGGCACCTCCTTGAAGCGGACCACGATCTCGGTCCGTTTCTCCGGCAGCCTCTTGCCCGAGGTGATGTAAAAGGGCACCCCCTGCCAGCGCCAGTTGTCCACAAACACTTTCATCCGGGCGTAGGTCGGGGTCAGCGAGTCTTCGGCCACGCCGGGTTCGTCCCGGTATCCCGGAACCCGGGCTCCGGCCACAGTGCCGGACACGTACTGGCCGAGAGCCAGATGATTGTCCAGATCGTCCACGGGGAACGGCCTGAGAGCCCTGAACAGTTTGGACTTCTCGTCCCGGACCCGTTCCGGCTCGTATTTGGAGGGCGGCTCCATGGCGCACAGGGAGAGCAGCATCATCATATGATTCTGAAACATGTCCCGCAGCACCCCGGTCCGATCATAATATCCGGCCCGGTGCTCCACCCCGAGACTCTCGGCCGCGGTGATCTCCACGGACTCTATGTAACTCCGGTTCCAGAGAGGCTCGAACATGGCGTTGGCAAACCGGAACATGAGAATATTCTGCACGGTCTCCTTGGCCATATAATGGTCGATACGAAAAACCTGGTGTTCCCGAAAATGTCCGTGGATCTCCCGGTCCAGCTCCCTGGCCGTGGCCAGATCCCGGCCAAAGGGTTTCTCCACCACCAGGCGGACCTCGCCGTTGCCGCCCTCGTGTTCCCGGCTCAATCCGGCCCGGCCCAGACCGGAAGCAATGGGGCCGTACGCCGTGGGCGGTACGGCCAGGTAGAACAGGGCGTTTCCCCCGCCCTCCATGGCGGCGAGATGCTTTCGCAGTCTGACGGCCAGCCCTTTGAAACCGGCGGGATCATCCTGGTCCACCCGGACGTAGTCGATCCTGTCTGCGATCCGGTCCCAGAGTGCCTGCTCAAAAAGAGAACGTTCTTCCAGACTCCGGCGCATACGGTCCTGAAACTCCGCCTGATCCAGATCGGTACGCCCCGCGCCAAGTACGACGAACTCCCGTGGCAGCCGCCCCGCCCTGAACAGGTTGAACACGGCCGGAAACACCTTGCGTCGGGTCAGATCGCCGGTGGCCCCGAACAGGACCAGAACCATGGGAGCGCTCAGTTCCTGAGAAGTACACTCGCTCATTTGTCCCCCCGACGTTTCACGGCGTGCCCGCCGAACTGATTGCGCAGTGCAGCCAGCATGCGGTCGGAAAAGCTGTTTTCCTGCCTGGACCGAAAACGTTCCATCAGGGCCAGGGTCAGCACCGGAGCAGGCACCGCGCTGTCCACGGCCTCGGCCACGGTCCATCTCCCTTCACCGGAGTCCTCCACAAACGGCTCCAGCCCGTCGAGTTCGGGATCGTCCCGAAAGGCCCGCTCAGCCAGCTCCAACAGCCAGGACCGGATCACGGACCCCTGATTCCAGACCCGGCTCAGTTCGGCCAGGTCCAGCCCCTCTCCGTAATCCGAGCCCTCAAGCAGGGCAAACCCC
>JAWLGC010000135.1:0-5523 GCA_041685265.1 Desulfomicrobiaceae bacterium
CTTTAATAACTGAAGTTACGCACATCCAGCAATCAGGAAGAATTGGCCCGCGTGATCCGCGGGCAGTTCTCTTCTTTTTTGCACCCTGAAGGGGTGCGACAAGTTCGGGGCTTTGATTGTCGCACCCCTTCAGGGTGCAAAGAAAACGTATTTAATACCCAGGGCGTTGCCCCGGGCTGATATGTGCCGCCCCTTCAGGGCTCAAGACAGAAGACTTTTGGTACGGATGCGTATCATCACCTCAATAATATGATGTGCGGCAGGGTTGCCTGTCTGACCTCCCCCCCGTCGCTCTCCCACCTGACCTGCTCCTTCCGCTCCTCATCCACCGTTGCCCTGGGCCACTCTCCTGCGATCTGCAGATACGTCACCAGCTCGGCCAGGCCGTGGCGCAGGGGGTGGCGGGCGATGAGTTCGCCTAGGCTGATCTGAGTGTTCGACTGCAGTTCCCGGCGGATGTTGCCGGTCAGCTCGGCCCGGTCGACCACGACCTGATCGTACAGCGCTGCCGTGTCCACTTCGGCGTCGCCTTCATCCAGGGCGAGCTGGGTGATCACCTCTTTGACCGGTGGTCGGAAAAGGGGGCGCTCCAGGGGGAGTTCGATGTCTGTGGAGGGGTGGCTCAGGGGGATGAACTCTCCAGATGGCGGGGTTTCACGCAGGGCCAGGGCATGGGTTTCGACGCCGTGCAGGATGTCCATGATGCGCCGGTTTTCAAGCCACGCCTTGTCGTCGAGAAATCGGCGCAGCTGCTCCGAGAGGCGGGCCACGGTGCGCTGGGTGTGTTCTCCGGCCTCCAGCCAGTCGTAGTGTACCCGGCGCAGGCGGGGATCGGGTTCGGTCTCCCTGATGGGCGGCAGGGCCAGCACCTGGTCAAGAAGCGAGCTCAGTTCTTCCTGCCGGGACTGGGACATGAGAAAATCCCAGAAAGCGCGAAAGCTCTTTCCCTGATCCGAGTCCGCGATGGCGTCGCGTTCCCCCATGATTTCTTCAAGCAGGGCGCCCTTGGTGCCGTCCCACAGGGCCACCCGCTCCCGGACCCGGCGGTCCAGAGTCCGAAAGTTGTGTTCCACTTCGCGAAAGTCCGTGAGCAGCTCCCGGGCGATCTGAAGAAACTGCTGGAAACGATCCTTCAGCGATGTGTCGTCCAGAAGGGGGATGTCTCCGGCAAGGATACGGTTGATTTCTCCGTCGATCTCGTCCCGGCGTTTGTGCAGCTCGGCAATGCGCGTCTCGGGATCGGTCTGGCTTCCTTCGTTCATCTGGCGCAGCAGATCGATCAGGGTCAGCAGGCGGGATTCGGTGCCCACGAAGGTCCGTTCGTTCAGGCTTTCCAGCCAGGCCAGCCCCTTTTCCGTGGCCGGAGTCAGATCAAAGTGGGGTTCATCCGTCCCGGGAGGGTAGAATTTGCGCAGCCACCCCTTATCGTTGTCGGCCCAGTCATCGAGGTAGCTTCTGGCAGACCCGGGAAAGGTATCTTCGCCGAGCTGCTCGCGCAGGGTGAACAGCTCATCCTCAAGGGCCTCGACCAGATCGGCCTGAGACAGTGTCCGGACATTGGGTTCGATGAAAACCTTGTTCAGAAATCCCGCAATAAGGGGCGCGTGATGGGCCCTAAGCAGTCGCCAGGCAGGATGATTCTGGCGCAGGAGGCTCAAAGTGGAGTAGTCGAGTGTCATGTATGATGTATCTTTTGGGTTGTTGCCGGAGTTTATTACCCGGGACTACGGAATTCCCCCGGCCCGTGGTTGCAATGCCGGGCGCTGGCACCGGCGCTGAGATTCCCGCGTTTGCGGGAATGACAAGCTCTTATACGGTCGGTGCCTGCGGACTGCGTAACTTCAGTTAATAACTGAAGTTACGCAGTCGTATAAAAAGTCTTCTGTCTTGAGCCCTGAAGGGGCGCTACATATCAGCCCAGGGCAACGCCCTGGGAATCGTGTGTATTTTTCTTGCACCCTGAAGGGGTGCGACAATTTTCCATGCCAATGTTGTCGCACCCCTTCAGGGTGCAGAAAATGGTTGCCTCTACCCCAGGGCGTTGCCCTGGGCTGATATGTCATGTCCTTTCAGGGTGGAAGAAAAAAGACCCACAGGAGTTCGTGCGTAACTTCAGTTACTAAAGTGGTTTTCAAAATGCCTTCGCTTTACATGCCCCATACCGTAATCCGGTGTCCTGCGTAACTTTCTTCCCGCCTGAAAATTTTCTCCTCCCATGTCCGCTGCTCATCCCGGTCAAAGATGACCAGGTGTCCGTTTTCCGTGCCGCACCGGTCCAGGTAGGCCGCGGTCTGCTCCAGACCCTTGGCGATGGTCCTCTCCAGGCTCCCGTGCACTACCTTGCATTCGATGCCCCCCTTCTGGATCGGGCCGTTCCAGCGGGTCCAAGGTGCTTCCGGTCGTTCGGCCTTGTGCAGGGGCCACACCACCAGCAGGTCCACCCGCATCCGGCCCAGACCGTACTCCCGCTCCACCCGGCCGCCGCCGTTGACGACGCGCTGTAAAAATGCCTGGAGCAGAAGCTGGGGGCCGGCCTCTTTCCAGGAGAACCGTTCGATCCAGTGTTCCGAGTGTTCCCGGAAGAACTCCTGAAAGCCCTGCAGCAGCCCGTCCATGTCTAACGAGCCGTCTTCTCGCACATACCAGGAGGTCTCAATGGTCATGGTCTGCTGGGTGGTCCAGGTCAGTTGGCGAGGGATGATTTCTCTGTAGATGGGGTTGGCGATTTCAACGGTCTTTCCCTGGGTGATCAGCCCCAGGTCCCTGGTGTACATGAGGTCGTCGTCGGGGATGTCGCTGGGGGTTCCCCGGCCCAGAACCAGAGGGAGGAGGACCCGCCGGATGCGCGGTTCCCGTAGCTTGTCGTTGAGCTGGTCCAGGTGGGTTTCTCTGCGCTGGATAAGATTTTCCCGGGCTTCGTCGATCATTTCGTGAGTGATGGTCCTGGAGCGGTCCCGGTTCGCCTTCATGTCGAAGCAGACTTCGTAGGCCAGGGCGTTGACCAGCCAGGGCTGGCCGCGGGTCAGGTACCAGAGGAGGTCGAGAGCTTCTTCGGTGAATATCTGCCCGGTATCTGCAGTGTGTTCGGATACGAGTTCCCGAACTTCGGGTTCGATGAAGTCGCCCATGCGCAGAGATTTTGCTTTGATATTGAAAGCACTGCCTCCGGTGATGATGTCGCCCCCGGAATGTATGCGGTAATCCCGTACGTCCCGCACTCCGCACAGGATGATGGACTGGGGAAAATGGTCGGGTCTGCTGTCGTACCCGCTGCGTACCTGACGGAGCAGGGAGATCAGGGAGTCCCCTACCAGGGCGTCCACTTCGTCCAGCAGGAGGATGATCGGTTTGTGGTTGTGTGTTGCCCACTTAGCCAGGCCGGAACTCAGGGCCGAAGAGGGATCGCCGGACCGAACCTGGTCCCGAAACCCGAACTCATCCAGGTCTTTGCCCAAAAAGATCCCGGCCCGCTTGTGGATTTCGGTCATGATGTTGTTCATGGCCATGTTCAGGTCGTTTCTGGCAGCCTGAGCGCCTTCCACATTGGCGTATACGCAGTCGTACTGTCCGGAGTCGTTCAGGTATTTAGTCAGTGCCAGCAGGGTGGAGGTCTTACCGGTCTGGCGCGGGGCATGGAGCACGAAATATTTGTTCTGGGCGATGAGCATGAGCACGTCGTCCAGATCGAACCGCTTCAGGGGATCGAGGCAGTAGTGCATTTCCGGCTTGATGGGGCCGGCCGTATTGAAGAAGCGCTGCATGGCATCCTCCTGATTGGTTGATTGAAGCCCTGGAATGTGCCCCGGATCACAGGGTGGGTCAACGACGGATTGCCCCGCCCTCATACCACTCATCAAACAATGCCCTAGCAATGGCATACTCCGAAGGGAGCACCAGCTCTCCCGAAGCAATCATCCCCGGAATCTCCTCCCTCGCAAACCATCGGGCGTCCTCCAGTTCCTCGTCGTTCAAGACAATGTCCGTGTTTTCGGCCCGGGCGTGGAACCCGAGCATGATGGACCGGGAAAAGGGCCACGGCTGGGAGGAGCGGTACCGGATATCCGTGACCCGGATTCCGGTCTCTTCCAGGGTTTCCCGCATCACGGTATCCTCCACGCTCTCTCCCGGTTCGAGGTATCCGGCGACGGATGAGTACATGTTCTTCTTCCAGGTCGCCTGTCTGCCGAGCATGCAAGAATCCTCGTGATGGACCAGAACGATGACTGCCGGGTCCACCCGGGGAAAATATTCCGCCCCGCAGTCCGGGTCGGTGCATTGCTGGGCCTGGCCCGGGAAGAGGGGCCGGGTGGGGCGGCCGCACCTGGAGCAGAACCGGGTCGTGTGGTTCCAGTCCACCACGGCCCCGGCATATCCGAGCAGGGAGGCCGTGTCCGAGGGCAGAGCCGCGGTGTGACGCCGCAGCTTCTCAAGCCTGCCCAGCCCGAGCAGTCGTTCACTCACCCCGGCCGGGAGGTGTTTCAGGTTCAGGGCGAAGTACCGTTTTTCGTGGTCATCTCCAAGGTGAATGGCCGCGTTTTTGATCTCCGGACACTCGCCGAGGTCTTCGGGAGTCAGCAGAAGAGGTTGTATGGAGCTCGGATCGAACAGGAACTCGTCCCCGAGAACCGGAATAAAAGCGGAGCGCTTTGAGCAGAGATTTTCTTCCCAGGCAAGGACATCCTTGATGTCGGCCGGCTTGCGGTTCAGGTTCAACCCGGAAAACGTGTTTCGTGAAGAGCGTGCGTGATGATTCATGATTGTGAGGGTGTTGAATTGTCTGATTCTTCTTCGGCCTGCCCGTCATCCCTGGGTCCGATCCAGAAGAACGGGTTCCAGGCCACTTCCCAGAGGTGTCCGTCCGGGTCGGCAAAGTACCCGCTGTATCCGCCCCAGAACACCTTCTGCGGCTCCTTGACCATGCTCGCTCCGGCCCGGACGGCCTGGTCCATGACCGTGTCCACCTCCTTTTCGGAGGCCACATTGTGCGCCAGGGTCACCCCCCTGAATCCCTCTCCATCGGCCGGAATTCCGACATCTTCGGCCAGGGCGTCTCGGCCGTACAGGCCGAGCCAGGTTCCGTTCAGGGTGAAAAAGGCCACCTCGGGCGGAGATTCCATGCGGGGAAATCCCAGCCCCTGCTCATAGAACTCGATGGACGCCTCCAGGTCCCGGACTCCCAGGGTGATCATGCTGATACGCGGTTTCATCGGATATGCTCCCTGTTCAATATGTTCGGGATTCGTTCCATGTTCCCTCCGGGATTCGGACTCCCCCGGATACCAGGACCATGCGGTAGGCCCAGACGACCAGCGGTCCTGACGCTGCCCGGGCCGTGGTCAGGACCCGCTGGGGGAAGAAAAGGGGACAGGAGAATAATGCTGGTAACAAACGTATTCCTGTACTACGGGGACGTATCCGTTCCTCACAAGTTTGGAGGTGTTCAGCATGGCCCGTCTTCCCCGCTTGCTTGTTTCCGACCGTCCTACGGTGTATCATGTGATGTCCCGTACCGCGCTTCCTGGC
>JAWLGC010000136.1:0-5523 GCA_041685265.1 Desulfomicrobiaceae bacterium
CACTGCCCCTTTGATGCTCATTACCGGCATCTTTTTTCTGAATTTCATCGCCAGAATTCTGCTTGGTCCTTTGCTGCTTCCCCTGACCGACGAATTCGGACTGAGCCTTTCCCGGGGCGGGATGCTCTTTATCCTCATCTCGACCGGATACAGTATCGGTGTGCTTATCGCCGGGACCGTTTCAGCCCGTCTCGGGCACCACGGCACCATCACAACCTCCCTGGCCCTGCTCGGGGCGACCCTGATCTGGACCGGAGCCGCGGGTTCCTTTTCCGCGGTTCTTGCAGCCCAGTTCCTCCTCGGACTGGGGGCCGGTTTCTATCTTCCATCCGGTGTGGCCACCATT
The DNA here is from genome assembly GCA_041685265.1 of Desulfomicrobiaceae bacterium. Taxonomy (GTDB): domain Bacteria; phylum Desulfobacterota; class Desulfovibrionia; order Desulfovibrionales; family Desulfomicrobiaceae; genus JAWLGC01. The sequence continues at coordinate 347 of JAWLGC010000136.1, forward strand.
ACGGATATGATCCCTGCGACGCACTGGGGCAAGGCCTTCGCCGTCCACGAGCTCGCCCCGGGGCTGTCTTTCATTCTGGCCCCGATCCTGGTGGAATTTTTTGTCACCTGTTATTCCTGGCGGACCCTGTATCTTTGTCTTGGCCTGGTATGTCTCGGGGGGGCCCCCCTCTACCACTTCAGAGGACGGCACGGAAAATTTCCCGGGCAATTCCCGAAATTCGCGAATCTGGCCCGTCTGATCCGGCTTTCCAGGTTCTGGGTGGTGTCTATGGGGCTTATTCTGGCTGTGGGATCCGAAGTCGGGGTGTACAACCTGATTCCGGCCTACCTGGTCCACGATCTGGACATGAGCCGGGAAAGCGCCAACCAGCTTCTGGCAGTCTCCCGGGTGGCGTGTCTTCCAGCGGCATTCGGAGCCGGCTGGCTTGTGGATCGGATCGGTTTACGACGTTCCATGCTCCTTTTCCTGTTTCTGACCGGAATCGCAACCATGGGCCTGGCCGTTCCCTCCCGCTATGTGGTCGGCGTGCTCCTTTTCTGTCAGCCCATTTTCATCATCGGCATGTTTCCTGCGAGTTTTGCCGCCCTGAGCTGTGCTGTGCCCCAGAAAATGAACAATCTTTCGGTCTCCGTGGCCGTGGCCGGCGCCTCGATCATCGGTGGAGGACTGATCCCCGCCGGACTTGCCTCCCTGGGAGAACGAGCCGGATTCCAATGGTCTTTTATATTGATGGGGACCGTTCTGCTCACCGGGATGGCATGCTTTCGCAATATCGTCCTGACCCCGGAAGGGTGAACGTTGATCCCCGGGAATTATATTCGCCGACGTGCTTGTTATTTCACGAGTGATCTGGCAAAAAGCGGATACTTTGCATCGCAACGAAACACTGTGGCCTTCTGACGCCGCTATGCTCTGCGTCATGCTTGCAGTACTGCGTAACATTTTTTCAGATTGAGTTAGCAACGAGTGAGGATCGCATCCCCATGAATAATATCCTGTCCGGATTCGGACTCTTTCAGGTACTGGGAAACCGGTTCCTGACCGTACAGAAAGAACTTGGCGGGCTGGCCATTTTCTTTCTTCATGGTCTGGCGGGGATCTTTTCCTTCCCCTTCCAGTTGCGCAAAATCCTGCAGCAGACCTATTTTATCGGTGTCAAATCCCTCTCCATCATCGTTCTCGTAGCCCTGTTTACGGGAATGGTTCTTGGGCTGCAGGGATACTACACATTGGTCAAATTCGGCTCCGAGGGATTACTCGGGGCGGCAGTTGCCCTGTCCCTGATCCGGGAACTGGGGCCGACCCTGACAGCCATTATGATCATCGGGCGGGCCGGATCAAGCATGGCCGCCGAGATAGGGATCATGCGCATCTCGGAGCAGATCGATGCTCTGGACACCATGGACATCAACCCCATGCGCTACCTGATCAGTCCAAAATTTGCAGCCGCCCTGATCAGCTTCCCGCTTTTGACCGCCATTTTCGACGTAGTGGGCATCATCGGCGGATATATCGCCGGCGTACTCCTGCTCGGCATCAACTCGGGGATCTACTTCTACCGAATCGAATCCAGCGTGGAAATGGTCGATGTTTCCGGGGGATTCTACAAATCCATCGTCTTTGCCGTTCTGGTCGTGGCCATCTGCTGCTACCAGGGATACTTCACCCATATGCGCAAAGAAGGGTTCGGGGCCAAGGGGGTCAGCCTGGCCACGACCAGTGCCGTTGTTTTTTCCTGTGTGGCCGTTCTGATTGCAGATTATGTCCTGACATCATTTCTCCTGTAACAACAATGCCATCTCCAAACGATCCTATGACGGAAAATCCCACATCTCCCCCTCTCATCGAGTTTCAGGGTGTCACGAAACGTTTCGACACAAGGACTATCCTGAACCGGATTGATCTGACCATTTACGAAGGACAGATCACGACGATCATCGGCAAGAGCGGTGTCGGCAAAAGCGTGTTCCTCAAGCACATCATCGGCCTGCTCGAACCGGACGAGGGGACCATCCTGTTCAAGGGAAGACCCGTGGCATCCATGAACAAGGCTGCCCGTCGGGAAATGAAACAGGAATTCAGCTACATGTTCCAGCACAACGCTCTGTTCGACTCCCTGACGGTCTTTGAAAACATCGCCCTTCCACTGCAGGAAAAAACTCGAATGTCCCGGGAGGAAATCCGGGAACGGGTGGACCTGCGCATCGGACAACTGGAACTGAGCGATGTGCGCGACAAATTTCCGACCCAGATTTCCGGGGGAATGCAGAAGCGGGTTGCCCTTGGCCGAGCCCTGATCACCGATCCTAAAATCGTCCTGTTCGACGAACCCACCACCGGCCTGGACCCGATCCGCAAAAATGCCGTATTCTCCATGATCGCCCACTATCAAAAGGAATTCGAGTTCAGCGCGGTCATTGTCAGTCACGATATCCCGGACGTATTCTATATTTCGGACCGGGTGGCCATTATCGACGATGCGGTTATTCTTTTTGAGGGAACCCCCGTGGAACTGGAGCGGGCGACCTCCCCGTCCATCACCCAGTTCATCGACGGCCTGGAGCGTCTCAAGGATGAACTGACCGGTCTGGACACCCGACAGCAGTTCCTGCGCAAACTACGCCAGCAGAGGCATCTGCTGCGTCAGGGCGGGGATCCGTACTGTTTTTTTCTGGCAACCCTGGTCAACCTGGACTCCATTCGAAAATCCGTTGGACACATCGCTCTGCAGCGCATCCTGGCCGGCCATGCCGGCATGTTTCAGCAGATATTCGGGGATGCAGGAAACGTGGCCCGATATGACCGAAATAGACTGGTAGGGCTCGCGCCGTGCACAGACCTCGAAGACGCGATTCGTCTGCATCAGAAACTTCTGGACGAAATATCAGAGCGACAAAGTATCAAAATGGGCAAATGCCCCGGCGACTCCTGCCTGTATCTGGAGGTCCTGAGCTCGGTGATTCTTGGAGATTCAAGGGAAGGGCTTGATGATCTTGTCACCCGGGCCGGGCAGGCCGAACAACACGTTGCAAGCATCAAATGTGTGGAATAAGGGAAGGGACATGAAAAAATATTCGCAAGAAACAACCGTCGGCATTTTCGTCTTTCTCGGCCTGCTTTGCGTGGCCTACCTGACCGTGAAGCTCGGGCAGATGGAACTCATGGGCGGCAATTCCTACCAGCTTCGGGCCTCCTTCACCTCTGTTTCGGGATTGCGCAGCGGCAGCGCCGTGGAAATGGCCGGGGTGCAGGTCGGCAAGGTCGTGGCTATCTCATTTGATCAGGAGACCATGCGGGCCGAGGTGGTCATGCAGATCGATAACGGCATCAATGTGGACGATGAATCCATCGCATCGGTCAAGACCAGCGGGCTGATCGGAGACAAGTACATCAAGATTTCCAGAGGGGGCTCGGATTTTCTCCTGAGTCCCGGGGAGACGATCATCGACACCGAGGGAGCCATTGACCTCGAAGAGTTGATCAGTAAATACATTTTCGGGGATGTGTAGCCTGCGGGAGCACATCGGTCCAACGTTTCAAATCAAACAGTTCAGCAGAGCAGACATGAAAAAATTACTCACCTTGATCATTCTGGCCACTCTTTTTTGTATGGGGAGTCCCCAAAAAGGATTCACGGATCAGAAAACACCGATCTCCGTGGTCGAAAACGCTGTGAACAAGGTCCTCGGGGTTCTTCAGGACGAGACAATATCCGTGGAGGACAAAAACCGGTTCCTGACCGAGCTTGCCCATGATTTCTTCGATTTCGAGGCTCTGTCGCGCAGGACTCTCGGCATCGGATGGAAAAAGCTGACCCCGGCCGAGCAACAGGAGTTCGTCACCCTGTACGCGGATCTTCTCGAACACACCTACACCACCAAAATCCAGGACTACAGCAACGAAAAGGTGGTCATTCTCGGTCAGCGGGTCCTGAACGCAAGAAAAGCCGAAGTGAACACCGAGGTTGTGGAGGGTTCAAAATCCATTCCCATCACCTACCGCATGTTTATCATGAACGACGTGTGGCGTGTCTACGACGTTTATGTGGAAGGGGTCAGCCTGATCAAGAATTACCGCAGCCAGTTCAATTCGATCCTGGCCAAAAATTCTCCTCGGGAAATGATCGAACAACTGCGGGCCAAGGTCGAAAGTTTCGAGTCCTCCAACTGATCTGACGCTGCCATCACGCTAAGGGAGATCCTCATGAACTGTTTTAACGCCATTATCCCGGCCATGCTTCTGCTCTTCCTTCACCTTGCCCCGGCCTTTGCCGCCCAGGGCGATGTCTCTGCCGCCAATGAAGGAGCGGTCTACGACGACCTGTTCCTCGACGGGGACATGGACCAGGGACAGCCGGTCCAGACAGTGGTGGCCGACCCTCTTGAACCCGTGAACCGAGTTTTTTTTCAGTTTAACGACAAGCTGTACTTCTGGTTTCTCAAACCCGTAGCCACCGGCTACGGTGCCGTTGTTCCAAAACCGTTTCGAAACGGAATTTCCAATGTCTTCAAAAATCTGGAATTTCCCATCAGATTCGTAAGCAGTCTGCTGCAGGGAAAAATTCTTCGTGCCGGCAAGGAGACAGGACGATTTGTGTTGAACACAACCTGCGGAGTAGCCGGGCTGTTCAATGTTGCTGAAGAAGTCGCCCCTCTGGCCTCCTCTCCCGAAGATCTCGGACAAACCCTCGGACGTTACGGTTTAGGGCACGGCGCGTATCTGGTATTGCCGGTATTCGGCCCCAGCTCCCTGCGGGATGCAGCCGGCAGATTCGGGGACTCCTTCCTAGATCCGGTCTCCTATGTCTCGCCCCGGGAAGCATCCATGGCCCTGCGAGGAGAGAAGGTGGTGAACACGACATCCCTTCGTCTTGGCGAATACGAAGACCTCAAGGAAGCCTCTCTGGACCCGTACACGGCATTCAAAGACGCCTACCTGCAATACCGTGAACGCATGGTTCAACAATAGGGAACAGTCATGCCTGATGAGAACCTTCGCGGGGAGCTGCGGGCCGCACGGGAACAGATTCATGTTTTGGAACAGTTGCTGGCCATAGATCGCAACCCGGCCAGACAGGACCCGGACAAGGATCCGGTTCTGCGACGACTCATCTCCGATCGGGAGATCGCAGAACAGGCCTGCCGCAGCTGTACGGAACGATATGAGCTTGCCCT
>JAWLGC010000004.1:0-12561 GCA_041685265.1 Desulfomicrobiaceae bacterium
CCGAATTCGTCGGTCAGGGGAAGCAGCAAAGGACCAAGCAGAATTCTGGCGATGAAATTCAGAAAAAAGATGCCGGTAATGAGCATCAAAGGGGCAGTGGCCCGGCGAAACGTGTCCATGAGGATTCCGGTTGTTGTTTCCGACATACCGGAAGATGACCGGGTCCGGAAGGTGCGACAAAAACGAAGTACGTAGCGGAAACAGGAAAGGGCGGCAAGGCACTCCGTGGGACCGGCAGCCCGGGTCCGGAGGTCGAGATTGTCAGCAGCGGAATTTGGAGATATGTGCCGTATGCATTAGCAGGCATACAGTAGGTGAATCTGAAAATTTAACGCTCAGGATCTGCGCCTTATGGAGATGATTCTCGACCCCCGATTTGATGAAAATCTGTTCATTCTCAATTTTGCCACAAGATTGTTGACCATGGTTTCGGATCGGGGACTATTGCTGCATTCGGCCCTGGAGACGGTGGCGGACTTTGCTTCCGCGCCCAGGGCAGCCATATACCGCAGGGTGCCCGGGCCAAAAGAGGCAATGCTTCTGGAAGGATACTACTGTGCCGGGCGATGCCATGAACCGGCGGAAACACTCATGATTTCCGGCTCCCCGCTGGAGAGGATCCTGCAGAGCAAGGCCTGCACAAGCCTTCCTGCCACAGCGGATTCCCCTTTCCCTTTTCCGGCTGCTGACGGGACAGCAAGAGCAAGCGGTGCCGATTGCTTCTGTCTCCCGGTGGTCGGGGTCAAGCGGGCGGCGGACAGGGTGATCTGCATCGAGTTTCCCTCCGGGGGAATACCATTTGAAACCTGTCAGCACCTGCACATTCTGGGTACGGTCCTGGCGGTGTCCCTTGAAAACAGCGCTCTCTTCGAACTGGCCCTTGTTGACGGTCTGACCGGGACCTACGTGCGAAGCTATTTCGATCTCAGACTCAGGGAGGAACTGGACAGGCTGAAACGCAAACCGGGCGTGCTGTGCATAGTCCTCATCGATCTGGACCACTTCAAGGATATCAACGATTCATTCGGGCACAAGGCAGGCGACGAGGTCCTGCACCGCTTCGCACAACTGTGCAAAGGCAATTTTCGACGTGGTCACGATGTGGTCTGCCGATACGGAGGGGATGAGTTTCTGGTTCTGCTCCCCGATACCACCCTTGCCGACGCCCGGCAGGCGTTGCGCAGGCTGGAGAAGGCTGCCGACACCATGTCCTGCGCTGAAATTGCTCCGAATATGAAGCCGGTCGGTTTTTCAGCCGGTATTGTGGAAACTGGCGGAATGGACGTTACCCCGGAGGAGCTTTTTGTCGAAGTCGATGCATTGCTCTACGAAGGCAAACGGGGAGGTCGGGGGCAGGTGCGGCGGCGCAGTCTGTGTCCTGCGGCAGGAAAGGGAAGATCGTCATGATCGCCTTTAATGCTCTTTTTGAAGACGGGTCTTTCGGTGCCGCCGCCGTGAGAGTCTTGGTGCGCATTCCTGTAATAACCTTAACCACTTGGCATAAAAAGCGATGAGTAATATTTTTAAAGGAATACTTGAACTTTGTATGATGCTTGCGGGGGCCGGCTTTGTTCTGCTGCTCCTTTTTCAACTGTATCTCTGGGTCCGGCTCGGAAACTGGGTGCCGGTGAACTTCTATTCTGTTGTCGGTCCTCAGGGAATGGCCTGGGTGGATCATTTCACTGTCCAGGGGTTGCGGACGCTGTTTCTTCGGGCCGCTGAATTCCCGTTGCTGCTTCCGCTGGCTCTTGCTTTTGCCGGGTCGGCTTTTGGCGTCCGGGCGCTTCGCCAAAAATGAGATGTCTCAAAAGTGTGGGAAAAGGGCACGGAATGATTCTTTGAAGATTGAAGGTATTCCCAGGTGTATCGGCGGACTTCGGAGGATCTGTGCAGCGAAGTCGAGTAATGCTCCCGGATGGAATTTTTGTTGTACAATTTCCCCTCTCGGGGTAGGAACAAAATAAAAAATGGCGAGACGTTTTTTATGTCTCGATGTCTGGAGATAGCGTGAATCATACCGCGAAGGGATTTGAATTGAAGGGGCAGACATTCCCCTTGACCGTGCTTGAACTCGAGTCGGCCGATCTTGTGGTCATCGAAAAGGAGCTCAGGTCGCGTATCGAGTCGGCGCCGGATCTTTTTCGCCAACTCCTGGTGGTCATTGATCTCGGGCATGTTGATCGAACAGGCCCGGAATTCAGTCTGCACCGCCTGGCCGAAATGCTTCGTTCCTGCGGTTGTGTTCCGGTGGGGGTTATTGGAGAAGATTCCGGACTGCGCAAGCATGCCGCCTCGGCCGGGTTGAGCATGTTGTCCGGAAAGGGGAGGGCCAGAGCGGTTCCCCCTGCAGACCAGAGCCCTTGCGAACCGAGCCGGGGAGGAGCCGTGATGGGAACCCTGGTCGTGGAGAAGCCGGTCCGGTCCGGACAGCAGATCTATGCACAGGGGAAAAATCTTGTGGTGCTTGCTTCCGTGAGTACCGGAGCCGAGGTGCTGGCCGACGGCGACATTCATGTGTACGGGGTGCTCCGCGGCCGGGCCCTGGCCGGAGCCGCCGGGAATGATGCAGCTGTGATTTACGCTCTTGGGCTGCAGGCCGAGCTGGTTTCCGTCAATGGGTTATATCAGATCAGTGATGAATTGCCTGGAGAAATCATGGGCGGTCCTGCCCGCGTATTTCGAAACGGCGATGAACTTATTTTCAGCGCCCTTACTGTCGGGAGTTGAGCGAACCGGAATTGATACCGGGAGGATGAATTGTGGGAAAAGTTATCGTGGTGACCTCGGGAAAAGGGGGGGTCGGTAAGACGACCTCAAGCGCGGCGCTGGCGACAGGGCTCGCCCAGCACGGATTTTCAGTGGCTGTGGTCGATTTTGACGTGGGGTTGCGCAACCTGGATCTGGTTATGGGGTGTGAACGCCGGGTGGTTTTTGACTTCGTCAATGTCATAAACAAAGAGGCGACCCTGCATCAGGCCCTGATCAGGGACAAGCGGGTCGACAACCTGTATATTCTCCCTGCCTCCCAGACCAGGGACAAGGACGCCCTGACCTTTGAGGGGGTGGCCGAAGTAATCGAGGATCTCAGGGAACGATTCGATTACGTGGTGTGCGATTCTCCCGCCGGGATCGAACGCGGAGCGCAGATGGCTATGTACTTTGCGGACGAGGCAGTGGTGGTCACCAATCCGGAAGTATCCTCCGTGCGTGACTCCGATCGGGTTCTGGGGCTTTTGGCCAGCAAGACCAGGCGGGCCGAGCAGGAGGATGAACCCGTCCGGGAGCATCTGCTGCTGGCCCGGTACGACACCTTGCGTGTGGAGCAGGGCGAGATGCTCAGTATGGACGACGTGGTAGAGATTCTGGCTATCCCGTTGCTCGGCGTTATTCCGGAAAGCAGTGCGGTTCTGCAGGCATCCAACTCGGGCATTCCCGTTATTTTGGATCAGGAGTGTGATGCCGGTCAGGCCTATTCGGATGCTGTGGCCAGGCTGCTTGGTGAAGAATTGCCGCACCGTTTTCTGCAAAGTCGTAAAAAAGGGTTTTTTGCCCGGTTGCTCGGAGGGTGATCATGAAATTTTTCGATTACTTCCGGACAAAAACCGACAGCAGGAAAAGTGACAGTGCCAGGGTTGCCAAGGGACGGTTGCAGATCATTGTGGCCCATGAGCGATCCCAGAGTCGGAAGTTGGACTATCTCCCCGAACTCCAACAGGAAATTTTAAAGGTGGTACGTAGGTACGTTGATGTGGATGAAAAAAGCATCAAGATCGACGTGGGACAGGAAGGCAACTGCGAAGTGCTCGAGCTGAATGTCATCCTGCCTGAAAGCAGTGTAGCGTAAGCATAACGGGCCTGCCCGGAATCCGATTTCCGGGCAGGCCGTTTTCCGATCTTCCCTGGCTACTTTCTTGACTACTCGGAGGTGCCGGGGACAACCGATACGGGCTTGATCATCACGAATCGTTCCTCGGCCTGATCTGCCAGCAGCTGCACCGCATCCCCCTCGTTGTCCTGAAAGGTGCTTCGCAATTCCTCGATATATTTTCCGAGCAGTGTTCGTACTTCCGCGGCGCCCGCTGCCTCGATATTTTTTATCAGGACGTCGGCCCCCGAAGCAAACCTTCGGGTGAGAGCCTTCTTTGTGAATCCGAATTCCGGGTACAGACACTGGTAGATGACTCCGCCCGTCATTCCCGCACACATCCATGGACCGGGGTCTCCAAGAACCACGGCTCTGCCGCCGGTCATGTATTCAAAGGCGAATCCCTTGAGATGGGCCCGGGTGGCGATGTTGCCGTCCTGGTCGCGGATCGGTTCCGTGATCCGGGCACCGAACACCGCATCGGCCCCGGACATGCGAATGCAGGCCCGGGAATCAGCGTAATTCTGGATCATAATGGTCCCGCTGATGGCCCCGTAAGCGCAGCTTTTGCCTGCCGATCCATCCACTCGAAGGCCGAGAAAGTTTATTCCTTTGAGAATGCCCAGGCTTCCCCCCAGGCTGCTTTTGGCTATGCCGTCCTGGGCCCCACCCTCTACAACCGTATCGATCCCGTTGATATTGAAGGCGCATAGTCCGTTGCCCGGAACTGAACTTTCGAGATGGAGATACGCCTCGGGACGTTTGTCCTGGGCATATTTTCGAACCATGGCTCCGGCCAGATAGGTTCCCATGGCCCTGTCCACACTGCGCACGTTTTCATCGGTGTAGGTGATTCGGGTGGTCCCGTTTCGAAACGTATTCATGGCCAGATCCGAGACCAGTCGAGTCAGATAGTTGAGAGGTTTGCGCACCCTGCGTGGATTTTGGCAGCAACTTGAGCTTTCAGCCGGAGCCGGCAAAAGCAGTTCCGAACAGTCCACACTCCGTTCCATGTTCGTCTGGGTCAGCAGGTCGACTCTCCCCACCAGTCGTCGCAGGTCCAATTCTCCCATATCGGCCAGCACAGAGCGGATTTCATCCCCGATGGCCTTGAGCAGCCTGGCCAGGTTTTCTGATTCCATGGCCTGCCGGATCGGGCTGAAGTTGCGCACGCCTCGCTTCTTTGCCTCGTCCCGGGTTCTGATCTGGGTGGAGATGCCGCGCGGACACCGGTCCAGATGACATTTTTCGCAGCTGATGCACCCGACCCCCATAAGGGCCACTGTGCCGAGCCCGGCTCTATCCGCGCCCAGCAGAATCATCTTGACCACATCGGACCCGCTGCGGATACCGCCGTCACACCAGATTTCCATTCGTTCCCGAAGTCCTGACTCGACCAGAGCGCGATGGGCCTGGGTCACGCCGATTTCTACCGGAAGGCCGACATATTTCTTGGCATGTTCCCTGGCGGCCCCGGTTCCTCCGTCAAACCCGCTTATGTTCACGATGTGTGCCCCGGCCTTGGCCACGCCTACTGCGATTGTGCCCACCCCGGCAGTGACCGGTATCTTGACTGAAATTCTGGCATCCGGATTGGCGGTCTTCAATTCGGTGATAATCTGGGTCAGATCCTCGATGGAGTAAATGTCGTGATGGTTGGAGGGCGAAATGAGGGTCACCCCCGGCTTGCAGTGCCTGGCTGCGGCCACCATTTCCGTGACTTTAGTCCCGGGAAGGTGGCCGCCTTCCCCGGGTTTGGCTCCCTGACCGACCTTGATCTCCAGAAAGTCCGCTGAATTGAGCAGTTCCATGGAAACCCCGAAGCGCCCAGACGCAATCTGCTGGCCCCGATTTTTACGGTATTTGCCCAGCATGTCCGGAATTTCTCCCCCTTCGCCGTTCATGCACACAATGTTTACCTTGCGCGCGGCATCGGCATAGGAGCGAAAGGAGTTTTCCCCCTGGGAGCCGAAAGACATGGCGGAGATGATAACAGGCATGGCATGGCCCTTGACGGAGATGTCCACGGTTTCCAGAGCCGGGCGGTCCGAAGCCGTGTGGCGGACAACGTCGAGGAGGTGGCGCAGCCCGGTGGGAGCGGAACGGTCCAGTTCGGCTACGCCTTCCTTCATCTGCACATAGCCGGTTTTCCCTACGGCCACCGAACGTAGGATTCTGCCCACTCGAGGGTTGCGCCTGGGAGCTTTCCACAGCCTGTGGCCCTCGGAGGCGGTCGCTGTTTCATATCTTGTCCGGCCCATTTTTCGAAGCCCGGTCAGGGTTAGTCCGTTTTCCTGCCCGGCACAAAAATTTCGGCAGTCGAACCATCCGGCCAGATCCTTTCCCAGGCCTATGGAGGAGAAGATACGTCCATACCCGCAAAGTTCGTGAATGCCCATGGTGGACATGACCTTTTCGATTCCTTTTTGCAGGGCGCTCATGGTGTTTTCCAGAACTTTGCCCTGGGTCAGGTTTTCGTCAGTGAACATGAGGGCGGTCTCCCAGATCAGATCCGGGACCACGGCATCGGCGCCAAGGCCGAGGAGGAACATGATATCATGCAGATTGCGGATGGCTCCTGAGCGGATAACTATGGAACAACTGCGTCGAAGGCTGTTTTCTTCAAGGGTTCGACCAAGGGCGGCTACAGCCAGCCCAGGATCCAGAAAGACCCTGTCCCGGGTAAAGGATGCACTGTCGTCGAGAATCAGCAGGACCGCCCCCTTTTGTGCGGCGTCCCGTGCCCGGGCGCAGAGCTCTGCAATCTGTCCGGGCAGCTCCTTTTCCGGATTAAAGGTACAGTCAATGGTGGCGACACGAACCGGATCCTTTCCGGCAGCCGTGAAGAAATGGACAACTTCTTCCAGAAGTGCCGAACCGTGGGCATGGGCGGTTTTCCGATGTACGTTCAGCAATTCGGGGGACGATGGACAACCGAACAGGATCGGTGTGCGCAGCTCCAGCCCCACGGCGTTTCCTCTGGCCCCGTGTTCTGCGGATGGCCGGTCGCCCAGAATGATCCGGGTGGAAAAGTGCTCGGCCTCCCGTTCCCGGTCGATGGACGGGTTGGTGACCACGGCCACGTTTTCCTTGAAAAATTCCGAAACGGGAGGCAGGGCCTGGTGGTTGATGCAGGCCAGCGGCCCCTGGTATCCCATGGAGCCGATCACTCCGATTCCGGACCTGGCCACGGATCTGCGCATGTCCAGATCGTATTGCTGCCAGCCGAATCCCTTGAGCCCGTTCTCGGTCAAGGCCGCTTCGGACCTGCGTGCCGGGCAGCTCTTTTTCATGTCCGCGGGCGGGCAGGAGGCCGGCAATGTCCGGTAGAGTGTCCCGGGCAGCTCTTTAGAGTTGAATCTGCCTGTAAAGAGCTGCACCAGTCGGGACTGGACCGCACCGCAATCGAGCACCTCGGCCCGTTTTCCCCGGCCGGAAACAATGGCTATTTTTTCTCCCGGCGCCAGGGGACGGGGATCGCCTATGGTCTGCCTGAGATCAACCACGCCTTTTTCCGAAGACAGGAAATAATCGTAATCGCTTTCTCCGAACCACAACGGGCGCAGGCCCAGGGCGTCCACACTGCCGAGGCAGAGGTTCCCGTGTCGCATGATCACTGCGGCCGGTCCCTGGGCGGAAGGGGGGAAAAACCACCGGTAGTAATCGTATACCCGGGCCAGATTTTCGGAATAGGATGCCACCTGGCTGTGAATGGCCGGGAAGACCATCTCGAGCGCCTCCATGGGGTGGAAGCCGTGCAGGTGGATCAGCCCTTCGATGATCCGGTTCAGATCCTGCGAGTCGCTTCCTCCCGGGACCGGCTGGATACCGAGGGTTTTTCCGGAGGTTCGCAACCGCTCGATGGTATTGATCTCCCCGTTGTGCCCGAGCAGGGAAAATGGCTGGGAGCGTTCCACAGTGGGCAGGGTGTTGGTGGAATAGCGGCTGTGCCCCAGGGTGATGACCGACCGGGTTCGAGGATCAAGGAGTTCGGGGTAGACCCTGGGAAGCAGGTCCGGAATACCGCGCACCTTGTACACAACCGAGTCGAAGGAGAGGGATCCGATGTGCAGGTCCGGCACAGCTTTTTCGATGGCGACCTGTAGCGAGAAGAGCCTGCTGCGTCCCTGTTGACGGTCATTTTCCCGAAGCATGCAGCCCACCTGCCAGAAAAGCGGGGATTCAGCCTGCGCCAGGGGGCCCAGCTCCAAGTCCCTGGTCTCCCCGACTGTCTCCACCAGAATTTCAACGCCGTTACCGGCCATGATTTTTCTGACCGCCTCCAGAGTGGCGGATTCATTCTTTCGTGCATGGAAGGGGAGCAGGAAATGACCTACGAAAAAAGACCTGCTTTCTGCCAGATGAGGACTGAGTCCGGCCGCTTTCAACCGTTCTCCCCAGATGGCCGCGGGGATGTCCGTGAGCACACCGCAACCGTCACCCTCGTCGTTGATGTCCCCGGAGCGGTGGGCCATTTTTTTCAGAGCTTCAATGGTTTTGACGATGTTGGCATGAGTCGCCCGCCCCCGTTTGTCTATAAATCCGATGATGGCGCAGGCATCTTTTTCTCTGGCTATATATCTGTTTTGCGGCATAACTCCCTCGTTTGGTTACGGTTCAATCCTGCGACTTTTGACCGATTCAATATATGCCCAAGTATCGCAAAGGAAAACATTTTTATGCAAACATGAATCGTATAGGGTATCAAGAAGAAGATCCAGAAGATGCTAAAAAAATTCACAAGGGAGCCATGACGGAACCTTTACCCCACGCACAAATTCGAATACGTGAAAGACATGTTTCGTTTCCAGGTCGTTGTATGGCTGTGAGGGACAGCTCATGAGCCAGACGAGTGAATGTATTTTGAACATTTCGGGAGGGGACTGTGGACAGAGCCGAGTTGATCGCAGCCATTGCCGGGCGTACCGGCCATGACGTATCCACCGTAACCGATCTGGTGAACAGCCTGATCAGGGTTCTGGCCGAAGATCTCGCTGATTCCGGAAAGGCAGAGCTCCCCGGCATCGGAGTCATTCGCAGGGATCCGACCCGGTCCGGAGAATTTATGTTAACCCCGGACCCGGAATTCTGCCTGCTTTCCGGTTCGAAAGGGCGAAGTGCCCAAACTGGAGAGCGGATCAAGAATGCGCTCAAGTCACTTGACTTTATAACAAAAAATATCTGATTCTCAACTGCTGTTCAAGCTGGCGAGCATCCTTGGTTCGGCCGGGCAGTGCCCCTCTCAGGGCGGGAGAACAACATTTCCGGTCGAATCCGGAAGATGGGATGATTTCCATGAATATCGCTTCCAACATGCTGGAACTTGTGGGCCGCACGCCGCTGGTGCGTTTGAACCGGGTCGCTCAAGGGTGTCCGGGTCGGATTGTGGCCAAGCTGGAGTCCTTCAACCCTTGTGGATCGATTAAGGATCGTATCGGGGTGAACATGATTCTGGATGCGGAGCAAAAGGGCCTTCTTGGCAAGGAAACCCTTATTGTGGAGCCGACCAGTGGTAATACCGGCATCGGGCTGGCTTTTGTGTGTGCTGTTCGGGGGTATCGCCTGGTGTTGACCATGCCCGAGAGCATGAGTGTGGAGCGGCGCAAGCTGTTGCAGGGGTTCGGGGCGAAGCTGGTTCTTACTCCGGCGGACAAGGGGATGACCGGAGCCATCCGGGAGGCGGAGCGAATCACTGCGGCTTCGGAAAATGCATTCATGCCTCAGCAGTTCAGCAATCCCGCCAACCCGGAAGCACATCGGAACACCACGGCCAATGAGATCTGGATGGATACCGACGGAGCGGTTGATCTGTTCGTGGCCGGGGTCGGCACCGGGGGAACCATCACCGGGGTCGGTCAGGTGCTCAAAAAGCGTAAGCCTTCGATCCGTATCATAGGCGTGGAGCCCGAGGATTCGCCGGTTCTTTCCGGGGGAAAGCCTGGCCCGCACAAGATTCAGGGCATCGGGGCCGGATTCGTTCCCGACATACTCGATAGAGACGTGCTTGATCAGGTGGTGGCCGTTTCCAGCCAGGATGCTGTGAATATGGCCGGTCGGTTGATGCGCGAAGAGGGCATTATGTGCGGAATTTCTTCGGGAGCAAACCTCCATGCGGCTGTGAAATTGGCGAACAAGCCGGAAAACAAAGATAAACTGATCGTCAGCATCATCTGTGATACAGGAGAACGGTACTTGAGTACCGAGCTTTTTGATTGATGTTCGCCTCGAATAATTAAACCATTACTTGAAGAATATATTATGTCAGCAAAAGAAATAAATAACGGTCTTATCTCTACTGTGGTCGATCAGCTGTGCGCTCCGGAGTCATATCAGGGAGTGTACCACCATACCTCCATGGAGGCCGCCCCCATGCCTTCAGTGACGCAGTTGGAAGAAATAGTGGAGGATCTGCGTTCTATTTTGTTTCCCGGTTTTTTTGGCGATTCCGAGATCACTCCCGGAAACATGGAGTTCGCCATTGGAGCTAAACTCGAAAAGACCCTGCGGCTTCTTACGCAACAGATTAATCGCGGCTTCTGTTTTTTTTGTACCAGGGAGACCCCGGCTGATTGCCGGGAATGCGGGGAGCGGTCCAGACAGCTGGCACGAGAATTTCTGGCCGAACTGCCCAAAATACGGGCCAGCCTGGCTGCGGATGTCCAGGCCGCTTACGTGGGAGACCCGGCAGCCAAAAATCCCGGGGAGACCATTTTTTGTTACCCGAGCATCAAGGCCGTGGCAAATTACCGCATTGCCCACGCCCTGCACCGGTTGGAGGTGCAGCTCATCCCCAGGATCATTACCGAGATGGCCCACTCTCAGACCGGGATTGACATTCATCCCGGAGCGACCATCGGTGACCATTTCTTTATTGATCATGGTACGGGCACGGTCATTGGAGAAACCTGCATTATCGGCAATAACGTCAGGTTGTACCAGGGCGTGACCCTGGGGGCAAAGTCCTTTCCCAAAGACGATGAGGGGCAGGTCATCAAGGGTATTCCGCGTCATCCCATTGTAGAGGAGGATGTGATCATCTACTCCGGTGCCACGATTCTCGGTCGGGTGACCATCGGCAAGGGCGCAGTTATCGGCGGGAATGTCTGGGTGGTGGATGACGTTGCGCCGAATACAAAGATGTTTCGAAAGGGCTAGAGTGGCGAGAGCGGTCTGCAGTCGCTTTTTCCAGAGCTTGAAATGAGTGAAAAGCCCGAATTCTCCGATTTATCGGAGAATCCGGGCTTTCTTTTCATCAAAGTCACTCATTGTTCACGTAAAGTGCTTTTTTTGCCTGGCACCTTGTGGAAAAACAGGATATGCGTACGATGTTTTCAACCACAGGGCGCAAGTCCACGAGCATAGAGGAGGTTGTATGCCCCGTCTTCCCCGCATTCTCATTCCGGAAGAACCTACGGTCTATCATGTTATTTCCAGGACAGCCCTGGATGGACTCCCTTTTTCCGCGAGGGACAAGAATGATCTTTTTAAAAGGATCAGACTGTTGTCAAAAATATATTTTACCGAAATTCTTGGATTTTGCCTTTTGGATAATCATTTTCATCTCCTGGTACGCATGCTCCCGGAAGATCATGTCTCCACAGATGCCTTGGAAGAGCGCTACCGCCTCAAGTATGGCAGAGAGAGTGTCTTTCCCTCGAACAAGAGCGAAGAGTTGCGTCGCAAGTGGTCGTCGCTTTCCGAATTTGTCAAGGAGATCAAGGAGTCTTTTTCCAAGGCATACAACAAGCGCAACAATCGACGGGGGTATTTGTGGGGAGACCGGTTTAAGAGTCTTATCGTGGAGGACGGAGATGCATTGCTTAATTGCCTGGCATATATCGATTTGAATCCGGTTCGAGCCGGCATAGTGGACAAACCGGAGGAGTACAGGTGGTGCTCCCTCGGATATCATGTTCAGTCCGGGAACCGGGAGGAATTTTTGAGCATGGAATTCGGGCACGAGGACATGGATGTCGATGCGTGTGAACGTCTGCGATTGTACCGGGAATTCGTGTATGAAACCGGGGCAATGGATACTGGGAAGGGTGCTGTGATGGACGAGAACGTCGTCGCGGCAGCTCGAAAGAGCCGTTATGTTTTAGGGGATATTGAGTTATTTAAGTACAGGTGCCGTTATTTTACGGATTCTGGAGTGATTGGATCTAAAGAATTTGTGGAAAAAGTGGAAGGGAAGCTCAGAAAAGTGGTGCCCGGGAGAAAAGAACGAACTGCAAATCGATTTAAGGGGGTGGATGGTGTGTATACGCTGAAGCGATTGGCCCCTGGGTGACCGAAAGGATAAATGTGATCTGAACGCAGCGTAGTATAAGTTAGTCTATTCTCCGGAAGCGAATGTTTCCGGAATAATTTCTTGCGTTCAAAAAAGAATGATTTTCTGTCTGAAGAGCGGCGCCTGCAGTAGGTTACCTTTGGAGAAGCAAAAGAAAGATGTTTTTCGGCGAAAGAATGCTGTGAGGGGATCGTTGAAAGTGAATGGCGGATGAACATTGCAGCCTGAGGCTGCTTTTTTTTGGGATATAAGTATTATCTGCCTGGCCCCTTCTGCGGACATACTCGGAGACGTAATAATTTACTTCTCAGACTACTCCAAAGGACGGTACCGTAATGGCGGGGTGGTGATTTTTAGATTTCGGAGCGGACAGAGGGCCGATTGGCCGATGTACGGACCGCCGCGG
>JAWLGC010000004.1:12571-65716 GCA_041685265.1 Desulfomicrobiaceae bacterium
AGTGCCTATGGCACTCTGTCCGCTCCGACTCGGTTGCGGCTATTCGGCCATATTCCGGAGTCCGTCTTCCTCGGCGGCTACCAGGTCCTGATACAGTTCCCTGCGACGAGCCACGATGACTTTTTCTCCGTCAACCAGTAGCTCGGCCGCCCTGGCCCTCGAGTTGTACTGAGAGGACATGGTAAAGCCGTAGGCACCCGAAGAAAATACGGCCAGGAGGTCGCCGGGTTCCAGGCCCGAGATTTTACGGTCTTTAGCCAGAAAATCGCCGGATTCGCAGATGGGACCGACCACGTCCACTGTTTCGGCCGTGCGACCTGCCGGTGTGACTTCGGCGATACGGTGGTACGAACCGTAGAGTGAGGGGCGCAGGAGATCGTTCATGCCCGCATCCACGATCACGAATTTCTTGTCGTCGGTCTGTTTGGTATACTGAACTTCGGTGACCAGTATACCGGCATTTCCGGCTATAACCCGGCCGGGTTCAAGAATCAGGGTCAGGTCCAGTCCATTGAGGGCCTGAACCAGAGCCTGGCCGAGTTCTTCGGGATGCGGGGGTTCTTCCTCCTCGTATGTTATTCCGAGCCCCCCGCCAAGATCAAGATACTTAATGGTGATTCCCATATCCTTGAGTTTGGCATTGAAATTCTTCAGTCGCTCCAAGGCTTCGAGAAATGGTTCGATGGTGGTCAGCTGGGAGCCGATATGACAGTCCATGCCCACCGGATCAACGTTACGCATATCCTTGGCGACCTGATATGTTTCAAGGGCTTCTGGAATGGACAGGCCGAACTTGTTTTCCTTGAGCCCCGTGGAGATATACGGGTGGGTCTTGGGGTCCACGTCGGGATTGATGCGCAGACTGACCTTGGCCACCATGCCCAGGTCCGCAGCCACACGGTCGATCTTTTCCAGCTCCTGTCGGGATTCGACGTTGAACATGAGAATGCCTGCGTACAGAGCCTCCCTGATCTCCGGTTCCTGCTTGCCTACTCCGGAATAAACGATTTTTTCGGGGGGAACCCCGGCCCGAAGGGCGCGGAACAGTTCGCCGCCGGATACGATATCAGTTCCCGCTCCTTCCCCGGCCAGCAGTTTGAGCACGGACAGATTGGAGTTGGCTTTGGCTGAATAGCAGGTCAGATGAGGGATCCCGGCAAAGGCGGAATCAAACGCTTTGAAGTGCTGGCGAAAAGTGGAGGCGGAGTAGATGTACAGCGGAGTGCCGTATTCTTCGGTCAACGATTTGATGGAAACATCTTCGGCAAAAAGCTCGCCTTTTTTATATTCAAAATGATGCATGGGTACTCCTTGGTTGGGGTTCTTGCCGACAAGGTCACTATGATCAGTCCTCGTCTTCAACGGTATGGACCCGAGACAAAGACGGTTCAATGGCCGGATAGACGTTTATACCGGAAAGACGGAATCGGAGCGGTCCGCTGAATCCGTCTTTCCGGCAGTGTGACACGGTAATACTTCTTCCTCGCCGATGAACCTCGGGAGAGTCAAGGGAGAGGGGGATGGTCATATTTGGCGCAAAGGGACAGGCCCGACAGAGATCCATGCCGTACTCGATTTCCAGAACGATTCCGGTCAGATTTCCGGCATTTCCGTCCAGGGTGGAATCAATAGTCAGACAATTTGAGGTCTTGGTGACGGTGACCGATTTCCAGGAAAAAACATCTTCTCCGGCTCTGGGTTCAGGCCATTTTTTGACACCGCATCCAGGCAGACACAGGGTCAGTATCAGCACCAGACAGGCAAAAAAATCAGCAGGACGAAACATTGCAGGTTCCCCATTTTTGTTTCCAGTCGTGAAGGGTGTTCAGGGCATCCAGTGGGGTCATTCCATTCAGATCAAGCTCGGCAAGGGCTTCCCGGACCGGGTCCGGTTCAGGGGCTGCGGGTACGGAATGTTCAGAAAACATTCCCGGAAGTACGGACTGTCTGGATCGAACCGCCGTCCCCTGGTCCTGTAGGCTCCGTTGTGATCGCTGTTCAAGATCGGCAAGAATCTCCTTGGCCCGCTGCACGACCCCTGAAGGGACTCCGGCCAGCTTGGCCACCTCGATGCCGTAACTCCGGTCAGCCGGACCCGGTACAAGGCGACGCAGGAAAACGATATCGCCTTTCCATTCCTTTACTGCGATGTTGAAATTGCGAACACATGGCAAATCTCCGGCTAAAGCGGTCAACTCATGGTAGTGGGTGGCAAACAGGGTCCGAATTCCCCCCTGCCGGCGGGCGAGTTCTTCCATGACCGCCCAGGCCAGAGAGAGCCCGTCAAAAGTGCTGGTGCCGCGTCCGATCTCATCAAGAATGATCAGGGATCGTTTTCCGGCCTGGCGCAGAATCCGGGCGGTCTCACTCATCTCGACCATGAAAGTGCTTTGCCCCATAGCCAGGTTGTCCGAAGCCCCCACCCGGGAAAAAATCCGGTCACACAGCCCGATTCTTGCCTGACGAGCCGGAACGAACGATCCGATCTGGGCCAGAATGCATATGATCGCTGCCTGACGCAGGACGGTAGACTTTCCTGCCATATTCGGACCGGTAATGAGCAGGACGCGCCCCTCCTCATCGATTTTCAGATCATTGGGAATATAATTTGATCGGCCCTGAACAGCTTCGACAGCTGGATGCCGGGCTGATTTAACACTAATTTCCAGCCCGTTGTGCAGTTCAGGCCTGGACCATTCCCATTTTCTGGCGGCATAGGCAAGTCCCTGCCAGTAATCGAGGTGGGCCAGTCTGGTTGCGGTCCGCATCAGTCTGTCTCTGGTCTCGGCCACCTGTTCCCGAAGTTCGATAAAAAGTGCGTATTCTCGTGTTTTGCGTTTATCAGATGCGGAAAATAAACGTTCTTCAAGGGACTTAAGTTCTTCGGTAATGTAGCGCTCGCTGTTCACCAGGGTCTGACGCCGGATAAAGTGGTCTGGAACCCCTCCTTTGTGGGCGTTGCTCAGTTCCAGATAGTACCCGAAGACCTTGTTGAATCCGAGCTTCAGTCTGGGAAGCTCGAACTCCTGTTGCTCTCTGGCCACAAGCGATTTGAGGGTCGACTCTCCATGTTCGGTGAGCTCAATGAGTTCGTCCAGATCCTGGTCGTAGCCGGCCTTGAACAGCCCCCCTTCGGTAATCAGGTGACCCGGATTATCTTTGAGGGAGGAGTCCAGAAGGTTTCGCAGATCTACAAGGGGGTCCCAGGATTCGAGTGTTTTTTCCACCACTCCGGGCAGGTGGTTTAGAGAAGCAAACAGCAGGGGAATATCCGGCAGAATCTGCAGACTTTGACGCAGGGCCACAAAATCTTTTGGGGTGCATCGGTTCAGAAAGATACGGGTGATAAGTCGTTCCACGTCATGGACTGAGTCGAGCAGGGCACGCAGCTTTTCCCGTAGTCCGTCATCTCTGATCAGCAGATCCACTGCGGCGAGAGTGTCTTCAATGGGGCCGGAGTCTTTCCATGGCGAACGCAACCGGGACGCCAGAAGCCTCCCCCCCATGGGAGTCATGGTCTGATCCAGGGCATGCCACAGGGTACCGGGTCCCTGCTTGCCGTCCATACGTCGGAAAAGTTCGAGGTTGCGTTCTGTAACCTCATCCAGGAGCAGTCCTTTTCCGGGGTGCAAGGGTGAAAAAGGGGCCAGATGGCTTAAGTCCTGTTTCTGGGTCAGAGACAGGTAGGTGAGCAGGGCCCCGCAAGCGCGGGTCAGGGAGGGTTTATCGTGCAGATCCAGCGGCTCCAGGGAAGCTGTATGCTGCACCGAACAGATTTTATCCGCACCCCCCTTGAGACTGAAATAGGCTGATGCCGGGACCCGGGTCACGGCGATGGACTGTTCGTCCATACCAGCGGGCAGGGGCAGAGACTGAGGGAGAAGCAACTCCCTCGGGTTCATTTTGCGAACCCACTGCCACAGCTCCTCTGTCCTGCGTACGGTCACACCGGTCCATTCACCGGTGGAAAAGTCGACCCAGGCCAGTCCGCCGCCGGGACCGGATTCAAACCAGGCCGCGGCCAGGTAGTTGTGCCCCTTGGCCTCCAGGTTGCAATCTTCAAGTACGGTTCCCGGAGTCAGAATCCGGGTCACTTCCCGGCGTACCAGCCCTTTGGCCTGCTTGGGATCCTCTACCTGATCGCAGATAGCCACTTTATACCCCTTTTCCAGCAGTTGGCGCAGGTACTCCTCCGTGGAATGATGGGGCATGCCGCACATGGGCACCCGATGTTCGGAGTTGGGATTGCGCGAGGTCAGGGCGATCTGCAGCTCCCTGGCCGCGATTTCCGCATCGTCAAAAAAAAGCTCGTAAAAATCCCCCATGCGATAAAAAAGCAACGCATCGGGGTGTTCCTCCTTGATTCGGAGGTATTGTTCCATCATGGGTGTCAATTTGGGTGAGGTCATACGGTCTTTGCTGCAACATGGAAAAGGTTGAGAAAACGGGATTATCCCGTAAGAGACTTCCTGACACTGATGGAGTGCCAACTTCGGCAGCGAGGGCAGAGAAAGAAGATCTGTTCTCGCTTCAAGCCGCAATTGCGGCACACAAAGCGTTTCACCGTAACCGATTCTCTGATGAAATAGTCGAGTTGAACCTGGAATTCCGGGCTCAGGATCTGCAGAGAAGCATTGATTTTTAAAAGCTCCAGGCGAGCGGGCCAGAATTCAGAATCCAGGAGCAGACTTTTTTCCAGCCAGGTCTTGCCGAATTCGGTCTGGCCGGCTTTAAGGAGAATGGTCCCGACATAATAGGCTACAAGGACATCCGGGGTAAGCCCCTTTAAGTTTTCTCCCAGTGCGTTTGCGCACGCCGTGTCAAACAATGGTTTTCCGCGCCGCACTCCATCACCTTCGGCATACTGAATGAGTCCTTCGAGGAGCACGAACCTGAGTCGGGGTAAAACCGCGTACATCGCCTTGGGCAGGGTCCGGGCCAGTTTGTCCGAGGATCGTTGTTCATAAAGAAGGCACAACCGTTCGAGCCATGCCTCCACCGAACCGGGATAAATGGCCAACGCGTTTCTGATACCCCTGATTCGGGGTTCCGGATTATCCGGTGTTGCGTTTTCACGCCCCAGTCGGACCAGATAATGAGCCTCGGCTGGCTTGTTTCCGAGCCTGCCGTATGCGGCGGAAGCCAGGGAAAAATCATTTGTCTGTGCGGCCAGGCGAGCTGTTTCGAGATTGATTTCCTTTGAATCCGCTCCGTATCGTTCAGACTCCTCAAAGGCCTGTTTGGCACGATCGAGAAATCCGGCTCCCACATAATCTCTCCCCAGTTCAAGCAGAGTCATCGCTCGTTGTTCCGGGGTGAGCTCCACCGTATCAAGAAGAATGTTCCTGGCCCGGACCGCCCCCTCGAGATCTCCCCGGGCTCTGCAGGAATTGCCGAAGGCCTGGTACAGGGCTGCTATACTTCCAGAGCTGCCACGAATTTTTCCGGCAATGGAGGCGATGGATACCATTGTATCGTCCCCGCTCTCCTTGAAAGAGTTCCGGGGGATAAGCATCGCTTCCAAAACCCTGGAAGAAAGGGGGCCGGTCAGAAATGCCCGGATTCGGGCTCGTAGGGACATGGATGATCCTGGGAACGGATTAAGGTTCGGATTTCGTGCAGAGAACGCCCTGCAGAATAATGAATCAGAAAAAAGAAACGGCCCCATCCGCTTCGGACAAGGCCTTTTCAACAGTGCCGCGCCCCGGGCAGGCATGCGCCAAAAAGTCAGAGACAGGTCTGCAGCCGGGCAACGGGTTATTTTTCTTTTGTAGCCCTCTCTTCTGCTTGTTCCGGAGTACCTTCAACAAGGGGCTGCTCAGTGGATTCCGCAACGCCTTCCTCTTCGAGAGCGGGGCGCAGGGCTTCCAGTTCCTTTTCAAGGGAAGCAATCTTGGCTTTACCTGCCCGAACTTTGCTTGAAAGGCGGACTTTTTCCAGAAAGAAATAGGCCAGGGTCAGGAATGCACCGGCGACAAAGGACAGCAGGATCAAAAGGTAGAAAGGAAAGATAGCGGTCTGCAGGTGCATCTGAAACAGATCAAGCTTCAACGAGAGATCATTGGACAGAACTTCGGTGTTCTGGACGAAAAAGAGCATGGAAAAGAAAAAAAACACCACCAAGGCCAACACTTTGAGATAGCGCATCCTGGTCTCCTCATGACGAAAGGTTGAGTTTGTCGAAAAAGGGCTTTAGCTTGCAATACGTCGAGCGTAAATGCTCAGGTAGTACCATGGTTTCGGCCATGACCGCCATGAATGAATGGTCTCCATTCCAGCGGGGAACGAGGTGAAAATGAAGATGCTCCCTGATCCCGGCACCGGCTGCCTCACCGATGTTCAGGCCGATGTTGATTCCCGGCGGAGCATTGAAGCAGTCTTTGAGTATCCGGGTGGAGGATTGAAGAAGGTCCATGATTTCATGAGCTTCTTCCGGCGGAAGTTCCGTCGGACACTGCACGTGTCGAAACGGGGTGACCATGATATGGCCGTTACTGTACGGATACTTGTTCATGATGACAAATGAATATTTTCCACGGTAGAGCACGAGTCGTTCTTCATCCTCGTCTCGGTGAGCCGGGAGGCAGAAGACGCACTCCTCTGGCTTGGGACCCAGAATATAATTGATTCGCCAGGGAGCGGAGAGTGTTTTCATACGTTGTTTCTTTGCAGAGTATTGACGGTTAACCAAGCCTGTAAAGCAAATCGGCCCGGTGTTCAATGCCTGACCCGAGATCAGAGAATCTGGCTCAGAAATTTTTGGGTACGGGGATGTTCCGGATTTTCGAAAAAGTGTTCCGGTGTCCCAACCTCCACGATCTGTCCGCCGTCCATAAAAATGACCCTGTCAGCCACCTCCCGGGCAAATCCCATTTCGTGCGTGACCACGACCATGGTCATTCCTTCCCGGGCCAGGGTCACCATGACGTCCAGGACTTCTCCGATCATCTCCGGGTCCAGAGCCGAAGTCGGTTCGTCAAAGAGCATGATTTTAGGGTTCATAGCCAGAGCCCGGGCGATGGCCACCCTTTGCTGCTGGCCTCCGGAAAGCATGGTCGGGAAGACGTCGGCCTTGTCCAGAATTCCGACCTTTTGCAACAGGTGTGTGGCGGTCTGATCCGCCTCTTCGAGGGAAAGTTTTTTCAGCCGCATGGGGGCCATGGTCAGATTCCGACGAACCGTCTTGTGCGGAAAAAGATTGAAACTCTGAAAGACCATGCCCAGTTCCTGGCGGATGGCATTGATGTTGTTCCTGGAACTGTTCACATCCTGTCCGTCCACTATGATTGTGCCCTGATCAATGGTCTCGAGCCGGTTGATGGCCCGGAGCAGGGTCGATTTACCTGATCCGCTCGGGCCGATGATGACCACCTTTTCCCCCTGTCCGATGGTCAGGGAGACGTCGTCCAGAGCCTTGAGCGGGCCGAAGAATTTCGAGGCGTGCTCGATGGTGATGATGGGATCAGTCGCGCTCATAATAGTTCAACCTCTGCTCCATTTTACTCACCCCTTTGGACAGAATCAGGGTGATGATCAGATACACCAGGGCGACCATGGTGAACGCTTCAAAGTAATAAAAAGACTCGCTGGCGAATTCCCTTCCCCTGCGCAGAATATCCGAAACTGCCAGAATGGAGACCAGGGAACTGTCCTTGAGAAGTGCGATAAACTCGTTCCCGACCGGGGGAAGAATGGTCCTCCATGCCTGGGGAAGAATGACCATGAACATGGTCTCAATGCGGTTGAACCCGAGGGAGCGGGCCGCTTCGGTCTGCCCCTTGTCTATGGATTCGATCCCGGCTCGAAACACCTCGCCCATGTATGCCCCGTAGCAGATGGCCATAGCCATGACTGCCGCGCTCAGAGGGGGGAGGTTGCTGAACAGCTCAATCCGGCCAAGGGCGTAGTAGATATAGAAAAGCTGGACCAGCAGGGGGATGCCGCGCACGACCTCCACATAGGTTGAAGCGATCAGATTCACGGTCCGGTTGCGGGACAACCGCCCCAGGCCGGTGATCAGTCCTATGATCAGGGACAGCAGGATGGAAAGTATCGTAACTTTGAAGGTGACCAGAATGCCGTCCGGAAGAAATTTGAGAACCCGCCAGTACGGATCCGGCTGGCTCAGACAGAGATAACAAATGATGGCCACTGCGCCGATAAAGGAAAGCCACCAGGCGCTGAAGAGCCCGCGGTCTTTTCGGGAAGGAATCGCAGCGCCGTCACCGACGTCGATTGTGACTTGTTTTTGGGGCATGATGCGCTCTTGACAGCTGAAAACCGGGAAGAGAGATCTTCCCGGTTTTATTTGTTTGGTTTAATTTCCGAACCATTTGTTGAAAATGACGTCATACTCTCCGCTTTCACGAACCTTTTTCAACCCTTTGTTCATCAGTTCGATGACATCCTTGTTCCCTTTTCTGGCAGCAAAGCCGAGATATTCGGGCTTTTCGGGCACGATCATGAATCCGAGACCGAGCTTTTCGGAGTAGGTCGGATTTTGCAGAGCGTAGTCCGCAGCGACTGCATCATCACAGATGACTGCATCGAGACGACCGTTGTACAGATCTTCGATTGCCAGCCCGACTTCGTCGTAGGACTTGGCGGTGACCCCTTTGATTTTTTTGGCCGAAAAATATCCGGTTGTGCCAATCTGGGCCCCAACGGTCTTGCCGTCAAGATCCGCCTCGCTCCTGATCCCGGAATTCGAGTTGATGATCACGCCCTGTTTGACCTCGAAGTAGGGGTCGGAAAAAATCATGGCCCGTTTGCGTTCTTCGGTTATGGACACAGAAGAGGCGATCAGGTCGTATTTTCCTGCGGCCAGTCCGGCGAAGATTCCGTCCCACGCGGTGTTCTTGATTTGGACCTCGAACCCACCGGCCTTGGCAATGGCATGGACCAGGTCCGGACAGAATCCGGAGATGTTCTTTTCGCTGTCCATCATCTCCATGGGCGGCCAGGTGGCGTCGGAAGCGACCACAAGGGTCCGAGCCCAGACGGAAGGAGAGCACACCATGACAAGCAACAGAAGCAGAGCGGCTTTTTTCTTCATTACTACGAATCCTCCTGAAAAAGTTGCCGGGAGGGGTGCCCCCCGGGAGCGGAAATCACCCGCTCGGGATGACCAGATCAGCCCCGATGCAGATTTAATAATCCTGCTCGGGTAATTTATTGCAGGGGTTTGGTCAAGAAATCCGTGTGCTACTCCTGTTTCTTGAGAAAATGGCGGACCCAGTCCATCTGCGTTTCCCGGTCGCAGGCCTGTCCATCAAGGCGTGCAGCCAGGACTCTGTTCAGGACCCTGCCGTATTCCGGACCGGGTTTAAGGCCGAGAGACTGCAGGTCCTTACCGGAGATGGAGATGTCCATTGTACGCAGTTGTGTCAGATACTGGGAAATCGATTTGCGCATGAATTCCTTGTCTGACCTGGCCATGAGGTACAGGACTCCTTCCAGAGACATGGGGGCGAGGATGAAATAGAGTTCACTCTGGAGCTTGTCACCCTGCTGCCATTTGTGCAGATCTTCCACAGCCTGGCGGACCTGGCTGCGGGCTGCGAAAAGCTGATTGGAGATGCGTTGAGGGAAGACCAGGCGTCTGGCCAGGATATGCACCTGGGAGTCATCAAATCCGGCACACAACCCCAGAAAATAAATCAGCCACCGTTCGGGTTGCGGGTCCAGATACAGCAGCTTGTACCAGGCCAGAACCTTATCAATTTCCCTGAGAATCGACTCCTTGGCCGGATCGTATTGCAGCAGGGGATGGATGGCTCCAAGGAGTTTGAATTTTTTCATACGGTTGAGACATGCAAGTGGATCGGCCTCGTTCATGAGCAGTTTGAGTTCCTGAAAAACCCGCGCCCCGGACAAGCGGTGGAAAATGTTCAGATGCACTGCGTTCTTGATCAGCTTTTCGGTTTGTCCTCCGATCTGAAAGGAGTATCGTTGCTCGAAACGGATGGCTCGAAGGATCCGGGTCGGATCTTCTACAAAGGAAAGGGAGTGCAGGACCCTGATGACCCGCTGTTTGATATCGTTCTGCCCCCCGAAAAAATCGACCAGCCTTCCGAAATCTCCAGGATTGAGTTGTACTGCCAGGGCGTTGATGGAGAAATCACGTCGGTACAGGTCCATCTTGATGGAGGATAGTTCCACCGTGGGCAGGGCGGCCGGGTACTCGTAATACTCCAGGCGGGCCGTGGCCACGTCGATTTTCTGTCCATCGGGCAGGATGACCACTGCGGTTTTGAATTTGTGATGGGCCCGTATTCGTCCACCCAGCATGTCGGCCAGGGCCCTGGCATAACCGATTCCGTCTCCCTCTACCACCAGATCAATATCCAGATTGGGGATACGCAGCAGGATGTCCCGCACAAATCCCCCCACGCAAAAGACCTCCAGTCCGAGATCCTGGGCCAGGGTGCCGCAGGACCGGAGCAGGTCGTAGACCTCCCGTGGAAGGCGCTCCCGCATCAGTGCATTTACATTTCTTTCCTGTTTTCTTCCGGGCAGCAGGGTCTCGGGGATGCGGGCCGGTTCCCGGACCAGAATATTGATCAGATCGGTCCTGGTCATCACCCCGACCAGGCGTTGTTCTTCAAGCACAGGGACCAGCCGCTGCCTCCGACCGAGTATGATTTCCATGACCATGTACAGGTCATCGTCCGGTGTTACGGTAGATACCTCCGTGGCCATGTACTCCCGCACCGGCACGTTTCCAAGGCCGTGCCCCACACCCTTTTCGGCCAGCTGGTGTTCCATGATCCCAACACATTTCCCGCCGGCACCATCAAGCACGGGAACGGCCTTGAGTCCGAAGCGGGTCATGTGTTCCGCGGCCCAGGCCATGGGTTGATTCACATCCACCCATAGCGGAGGTTTGGACATCAGAGCACGAACCTCCTCAGCGGAAGCGATTACGGAGTAGAGCAGCCCGAAAAGCTCTTCCTTGACCTGTGCCAGGGTCCGATCCTTGATTGATGCGGAGGCTGCATATGGGTGCCCGCCGCCGCCCATAGTGGAGCAGATCTGTCCCACGTCGACGTGCGGAGACCTGCTTCTGGCCACCATCTGAACCCTGTCCCCCATACGGGCCAGGGCAAAAAGGATCCGGATGTTCTCCATGTCCAGGAGTTTGTGGGCCAGCAGGGCGAAGTCGCCCATGTATCGTTCCAGAGAGACTTCGGCAATCACCACCTCCACCCCGTTGATTGTATGCGTGGAGGCGGATTCCAGAAGGGTGTTCAGTACGGCGACCTGCTCCGCAGTCAATTCCCGGTTGACGATGTCCGCGACGATATTCAGATCCATGCCGCAGGATCTGAGCCAGGCCGCTGCGCCGAGATCGTGTTCCGTGGTGGAGGAAAAGGTGAAACATCCGGTGTCCTCGTAGATCCCAAGGCCGAGAAGGGTGGCCTCATCCCTGGAAAGGGGGATTTCCTGTTTCCGGATATGGTCCACCAGGATGGCCGTTGCTGATCCCCAGGGACGGATATCCTCGAATTCGGCAGGCAGGTCGTTGTCACTTGCCGGATGATGGTCATAGACATGGATTATAAGGTCCTGCTTTTCAAGAAGGGGGGCCATGTGTCGGACGCGGTCATACTGCCGGGTGTCCACAACGACCATGGTGGTCACACTGTCCAGGTCCACATCGCGCAGCGACTTGAAGTTGTACAGATAGGTGGCGCTCTGGATAAAAAAATTCTTGATGTTTTTTTCCTGGCTGCCGGGAAAGACGAGCACCGCCCCCGGATAGAGTTTGCCTGCGGCGACCATGGCCGCCAGGGAATCAAAGTCCGCGTTGGCGTGAGCGGTGATGACCGTGGAGGTCCGGGTCTTATTTTTTTTCATGGAGTTCCCGGGTTCGGGGATGGTATTGTTGATGAATGCGCCGAAGCCGGTCGGACTGGACGTGCGTGTAGATTTCTGTGGCCGTAATGTCGGCGTGACCAAGAAGGAGTTGCACCGTGCGCAGGTCTGCTCCTCCTTCCAGGAGGTGGGTTGCATAGGAGTGACGCAAGGAGTGGGGTGAAATGGTTTTTTCGATCCCCGCAACCCGGGCGTACCTCTTGATCATTTTCCAGACTCCCTGTCGGGTCAACCCCATGCCGGAGCGGTTCAGAAACAGGAAGTCTTCCCGGGGACGAAACAGGGAGCGCCACCCCTTGATGTAGCCGTTCACCAGGGTCACGCCCTGGTCGTGCAGAGGGACGATGCGCTCCTTGCTCCCCTTGCCCCAGACCCGCAATGCCCCGACCTGGACGTCGAAATCAAGAGGGGCCAGGGTGATGAGTTCTGAAACACGAAGTCCGCCCCCGTAGAGAAGTTCAAGCATGGCCCGATCCCGAAACCCGAGCTTTGTGGACAGATCCGGGCAAGCCAGAAGGCTTTCGGTTTCCGTCTGGTTGAGTACCTCGGGAATCCGTTTGACGCTTTTGGGGTTTTCCAGAAGCCGGGCCGGATTTTCCTCCATACCCAGCTCCTGGACAGCGAACCGGAACAGTCCTCGCAACGAGGCCAGATGTCGGGATGTGGAGCTGTTTTTCAGCCCCCGTTTCTTCATGTCCATAAGATACAGAAAAAGGGTCTGTTCATCGACCTGCTTCGGGACAAGGGAGTGCTTGAGAAGAAACCGGTTGAAGGCGTCGAGGTCTGCCCGGTAGGCCGCCAGAGTGGCCTCGGAAAGTCCCTGAATGACCAGCAGATGCTCGAGGTAGGTGTCCATCCACGGGTGCAGAGCAGGGGAGAGGGGGGTATCGGACACGAGTGGGGAACTCCGGTTGCAGTGGCTGAAGAGGGATTGTGACTTGCAGCCCTGTGCGTTAAAAGATACTGGGCAAATGTTCAAGGAGGTGCATGTGACTGAAGATATGCAAAAAGGGTGCAGTTCCGGACCGAACGGGCACCGGGTTTTTCTCTCTCTGGGGTCCAATCTCGGTGATCCCGGAGCCAATCTGAAGCGGGGAGTGCAGACTGTCGGTGAACTGCCCGGAGTACGCATTATCCGGTGTTCATCGGTGTACAGGACAGAACCGCAAGGTGTTCGAAACCAACCGTGGTTCGCCAACCAGGTTGTGGAACTGTGCTGTGTTCCTGGCTGGACCCCGGAAAAGCTCCTGCAGGCACTTCTGGATATTGAACAGTCCATGGGCAGAACCAGGGATATCCGCTGGGGACCGCGCACTATTGATATCGATATCCTGATGTTCGATAATCAGACCAGAGATTCCGAGACTCTGCAGCTTCCTCATCCCCGCATGCACAACCGGGCCTTTGTCCTGGTTCCCCTGGCTGAAATTGCACCGGACCTGTGCCCGGTGCCCGGACGGGAATCAGTTGTACAGCTGCTTACGCAGATTTCATACCATGTCCAGGGGGAGCTCATCATTCAGCAGGGGTGATGCCGCAAGCTGTTGATTCATTTTCCCCCTCTGTTTCACCCCCAACGCTACACAAGAGAAACGTCATGCTTAAATTTCTCATTCCCATCGTGTGTGCCTACATCCTGTTTAAACTGCTGTCCGGCGACAAAAAAAAGAAGGAAGTCAGGATTCACAAGGAAAAACAGAAGATGGCCGAGGAGGGGCTCATGGTCAAGGATCCCATCTGCGGGACATATGTTTCCACGGATACGGATATCAGAGTCAAGGAAGGGGAGAAGGTACATCGTTTTTGTAGTTACGAGTGCCGGGACAAATTTTTGAAACAGATCGAGGACGGGAAAGAGTGATCGCATCAATGCGGACATGATCGAAATGGCCCCGAATTTGTGTTTCAACGCAAAAAAACTCTAATCCTTCATCATCAGAGGTGCGGAATGAAATTTTTTCTTGATACGGCGAATGTCGATGAGATCAGAAAGGCCATGGATTACGGAATGCTGGACGGTGTAACCACCAACCCCAGCCTGATGGCCAAAGAGAATCGTCCCTGGAAGGAGCAGGCCGAGGAGATATGCCGCCTCGTGGACGGACCGGTCAGTCTGGAGGTGGTCGGGACCACGGCTGAAACCATGGTCGAGGAAGCTCGGGAACTGGTCAAGTTCGGACCCAACGTGGTGGTTAAGATCCCCATGCTCATGGAGGGTCTCAAGGCGGTCCGGATCCTGAAGGAGATGCAGATCCCGACAAACATGACTCTGATTTTTTCCCCCATGCAGGCCATGATGGCCGCTAAGGCCGGCGCGGGATACGTCAGTCCCTTTGTAGGCCGACTGGATGATGCCGGACATGACGGCATGGCGGTCGTATCCCAGATCATGTCCCTGTTCGACAACTACGCCTTGAACAGCGAGGTACTGGTGGCCAGTGTGAGAAGCATTTCTCATGTGCAGGAGGCGGCTTTGCTTGGTGCGGACATCGCCACAGTACCGTTGGCGGTTATTGAAAAACTGACCCGACATCCGCTTACCGACGCCGGACTGAAAAGTTTCCTGAAGGACTGGGACAAGGTAAAGGACCTGTAGGTCGGGATTCCAGAGTGATCAGAGGTGGTCATGTTTTGGGAAACGGAAAACCTGAAAGGCGTTTGGAGGTCGACTCGGACTATTGAAATGATTTAAGATAGTTAAGTAATTGTCCCAGAATGTAAATTATGTAAACTTTCATTAAGGAGTCCTGTTTTTCCCATGAAATTCCTACCCCGCACCCTTCTGGGCGCCACCCTGGGGCTGGTCCTTCTCTCCGGGCCGGCCCAGGGGGCTTCTTCAAAGACAGTTTCCGGGCCGGAGATCCCGCTGACGGAATGGATGCAAGAATACGAGGCCTGGGATGCCTATGCACGGGAGCTGTCCCGGCGGGAGCTCTCTCCCGAGGCATCCCTTGAGCATGCCGACGCCGTGATCCGGGCCGGAAATCCAGAACAGGCATTGAGCATTCTCGCTTCCGCCGGGGTGTTCTCTGATTCTTCTCTGGAGGGACATCGGCTCTGGCTGCGCGCCAGAGGGTTGCGGCATATCGGGCGTTTTGAAGAGGCTGTTCTCGGATTTGCCCAGGCCGCTTCCATGCTGGGTCGGGATTCTGCCGTCAGTCGCATGCGCAGCGAACCCGGTCTGGACCGGCTTCTCGAAAGCGTCTGGATCCGTCTGTTCTGGAACAACCTTGCTCCGGGAGACTCCGGGCTCAGTCAGGCTCGGACCACTGTTCTGGCCAGGATAATGGATCTGGCCACGGCGGCCTGGCCGAACGAACATTTCTGGAAATCCACCAGGGAGATCTGGCCGGTCCGGCCGATCTCCTCCCCGCTGTCTTTAGCGGACAACCGGAGGGAACGGGAAACCGTGGCCAAAGGGCTGACCGCTCTTTCTCTGGGGCTGTGGGACAAAAGCCGGGAGTACTTTTCCGCTTTGCCGGATCAGCAGAGTTCCCGGTTCTGGCTGACACTCATTAAATCCGTACAGCATCCCGGACCGAACGCAGGCCAATCACCCTTTCTCGATGCCTTTGCCCCGCTCATAACAAAGGAGTTATGGGTTTTTGCCGGTCCTGATGTCCCCTCCTGGAACGCTTTTATCTCTTCCCTGCAGGCTCTGGATCCGGAGGCCGGACTACGATTGATCCGCAAAGAGGCGCAATCCGCCCTGCTTGGTCCAACTATGCGGGAGTCTCTCGATGTTCTGGAGCAGGCCTTCATCCTGCTGGCACGGGGGGGGAGGTCCGATACGGCAGTACTTCCCGGGAAGGCTCCCCTGCCCCTGCAGGCGGCTTCCATGCTTCTACGTGGCGAAGTGCCGGTTACAAGCGATGCTCGAACGTATGGATTGCTCTGTGCCCTGGTCAATGCAGGCGGTTTCACGCCCTATCCCGCAGCCCAGATTCCAGTGCCGTTTCGCTACAACGACGTCCCGAGCAAAACATCGCTGGACCTGGTTGGCAACTACGCCCGTCTTGTGAACAAGGCCGGTGAAGATCGGGATGCGGCCGCAAAACTCGCCTTTCTTTTTCCGGGCACCCCCGGGGCTGTGGACAGCCTTATGTTTCTGGCCGGTGAAGCCCATTCCGCCGGGGATAAAGATCGATCCTGGGCCTATCTGAACCGGATCCGGGCCGAGGAACTCGGCGGGAAACGGAAAACCGAGTATCTGCTGGCCAGAGCCGGCCTGGAGATGGAGCTCGGCCGGGAGGATGATGCTTTTGCCACGTATAAAAAGGTGATGGCAGTGGACTCGTCCCGGGTTCCAGCCGGTCGCAAACTCAAACTGGCGGCCATGGCCCAGCAGAAAGGGTCCTGGAAATGGGCTCAGGCCATTCTTGAAGAGTTGAATGAAAATCGGTCCGCCCTGCCCCGTCCCCTGCAGGCGGAACTGTTGTTCTGGATCGGTGAGGGGGCCCAGTACCAGGGAGACGAGGCCGGGGCTCTGGATGCCTATCTTCATCTTGGCTGGGAGTACATGGATCAGAACATCTGGGCAGTGACCGCCATGTACCGGGCCGGATTGATCTATGAAAATCAGGGAAAATACGCCACAGCCAAAAAGGTATTTGAAACCGTGCTCAAGCATTCGGACCGCAAAAGTCAGAAAAAAGCAGCCACGGACCGGATCAGGAATGTGGAGGCGAAAATGCGTAAGGCAGCATCCTCCGGCGGCTCCAGGGCACTGTTCTGATCCGGTTCCAGGCACATATAGCCGAACAAGTACAACAAAGGAGTCTGGGAGATATGACGGGGAGATGTCCGAACCGCTTGCGGCAGGTGGAGATAACGGTAATTCTGGTCCTGGCGCTTTTTGGTGCCGGGGTCTTTCCCGCTTCGGCAGAGGATGTTCCGGTGAACGCGACGACCGGGATGTCCGAAACTGTTGACGCTGATACCAGGAAGGCCCTGGAGGAAATGGAAGAGGCCCTGATGGACCAGATTCAAAGGGAAGACATGCAGGCCGCCCGAATACCCGGGGAGGACTCTTCCCCGCCTTCGGAACCACCCTCGGCTTCGCCTTCCCAGGAGGCTTCAGGGGACGTTGACCCGGCCGAGGTCCCAACCCGTAAATCCGACCCCGGCTCTCTTCCCGGGAAGCAGGCTGCCCCGGCCGCACCCCGACCGGAACAGCTCGCTTCGGAATCGGAAGAGGAGACCTCAGCCACGCCGATATACATCCGGGACTCCGGAGTGGATCAGGCCGGAATCCGTCTTGGTTTTTTTGCCAGAGAGACCTTTTCGGCCAGTTCTCAGTTCACCCTTTCCAACCGCAATGAGCGCAAAATCGTGATCAGGATCGACTCCAGGCCGGAATTTCCGGCCCGGCCCGGACTCAGCTCCGTGTACGCCGCGACCTGGATTCTGGTGGAAGACGAAAATACGGTTCCCTATTATCTGGCCACCCGGGTCGGGGTGGTCTCGCCCGATTCAGCCAGGACCGAAGCGGATCGCATTGTGTCCCATACGGCCAGGCTTCTGGAGACGTTTTCGTATCTCTTCGAGTAAAGACAAGGCATGCGTAGAGACAAGGCATGCCTTGTCTTTACCATCATTTTCAAAATCTGGCCTGTCTCAGGGATTGCACGTTTCCTGCCACCATGTGCCGGATTTCGTGCATGAACGCCGAATAGGTCATCTTCCCGGTCTCGATGGCCTTGAGCTTGCTTTCCCATTCCCCGGTCATTTCCGGGGAGGCCACCACGGGCAGCATATGGTCGATCATAGAAATGGCCCGCTCACCCGTGGGGGTGGCGATGAGCTTCTTTCCCTGCTTTTCCACATAATTGCGAGACAACAGAGTTTCGATGACCTGAGCTCTGGTCGCTGGAGTGCCCAAGCCGCGCTCTTTCATAGCCTCGCGCA
Source organism: Desulfomicrobiaceae bacterium (assembly GCA_041685265.1). Lineage (GTDB taxonomy): Bacteria > Desulfobacterota > Desulfovibrionia > Desulfovibrionales > Desulfomicrobiaceae > JAWLGC01. The sequence goes on from JAWLGC010000004.1 coordinate 30,356, forward strand.
GTTCCTGATCCTCCACCAGCTTGCCCGCGGTTTCCATGGCACCAAGCAGTGTTGCGTCGGTAAAATGGGCAGGCGGCTTGGTGCTCCGTTTGACGGACTCCAGGTCCAGTGAACGGACCGGATCCCCTTTTTTAAGGAGCGGCAGCGGGTTGTCTTTGGCCGCTCGCCACGGTTCGGCACTCAGCCAGCCGCGGTCCTTGAAGATCTTGCCCGTGGCCTTGAACCGGTCGGAGTCCACTTCCACCCAGACCACCGATGATTTGAAGGTGGCCGGGATCATGAACACTGCACAGAATCTGCGGCAGACCATTTCGTACACGTTCCACTGGTCAGGGGTGAGCTGCTCCCGGACCGCCTTTCTGGCCGTGGGAATAATGGCGTGGTGGTCTGAAACCTTTTTGTCGTTGACACATGTAAATTTTCGTTTTCCGTCCTTGATTTCCGTTGCAGCACGCTGTGCGATGTCCGGGAAATGCGGATATACCGAACGGAGATGGGTCAGGACCTCCTTGAACAATTCCCTGGTCAGGTATCTGGAGTCGGTTCGCGGATATGTAAGAACCTTTTTCTTTTCGTACAGGTCCTGGGCAATGCCCAGAGTCTGTTTGGCGGAATACCCGAACCGGGTGTTGGCCTCCCGCTGCAGGGTGGTCAGGTCAAACGGCAGAGGCGGGTTCTGCTTGCCCTGTTTGGAGGTCACGCTCAGAACACCCCCCTTCCTGTCCCTGCACCGGTTCACGGTGTCCGCAGCCTCCTGCTCCTCCCAGATCTTGTTTTCCTGATATTCTTTCGGGGCGAACCAGACCGCTTTGAAAGGATCATTCTCGCCCTTGGCGAAGTTTCCTTCCACGATCCAGTAATCTTTAGGAACGAAATGCTCGATCTCCAGCTTGCGATCCACCAGCAGCTTCAGGACCGGGGTCTGGACCCGTCCGACAGTGAGCAGACTGCCCGCCTTGAGTGTGAATAGGCGGGAAAAGTTCATGCCGATGAGCCAGTCCGCCTCGGCCCGGGCAAATGCGGCCAGGCCGAGGTTCCGTTTCTTTTCTCCGGCCATCAGCCCGGCAAGGGATTTCTTGAGCCCCTCTTCGGTCATATCGTTGGCCCACAGTCGCAGGATCGGTTTGGAGCATTGTGCCTTGAGATAGATACGCCTGAAGATGAGTTCCCCTTCCCGCCCGGCGTCTGTGGCGTTGACAATTTCAGTGACATCGTCACGATTCATAAGGTGCTTGATTGTTTCGAACTGGTCCTGGGTCCTGGGCAGGATGCCCAGGGTAAACCGGATGGGGATCATGGGCAGCTGCCCCAGGGACCACCGTCCGGCCCATGCCGTGTTCTGAACCTCGGGTTCGGCAATATTCACCAGATGGCCCACGGCCCAGGTCACCACATGGCCGGGCCCTTCTATGAAACCGTTTCGTCCCCCGGTGCCGCGAATTCCGAGAACCCGGGCGATTTCCCTGGCCACAGACGGTTTTTCCGCCAGAATGAGTTGCTTGCTCACGGTATAAACGTCACTGCGCATCGCTGTCTGCCCACAGCGAAACGAAATCAAAAAGTGAAACATCTACGAGTCCCATATCCGTCAGACGCCGTTCGGGGATGACCGGCAGAGAAAGAAAGGACAGAATCATGAACGGATTGAGGGTGTCGGAACAGCCGAGATTCTGAGTGGCAACGTGAAGCGCTTTCAGATGGGTCAGAACCGCGTCAACCGGTTCTTCGCTCATCAGACCACCGATGACCAGGGGCAGCCGCGCCAGGATGTGTCCGTCGTATACGGCTACAAGTCCGCCGCCCATGGCATGAATTTCTTTCGCCGCCACAACCATATCCCGATCGGACATGCCGGCCAGCACCAGATTGTGAGAGTCGTGGGCAACGGTACCGGCAATGGCCCCACGTCTGAGTCCGAGGCCGCGTACGAAACCGACGGCCTGCAGGGAACGGCCGTGATGTCGATCCAGCACCGCCAGTTTGGCCAGGTCTCTGTCACCATCAGCCACAACTCTGCCTTTACGGACGGTCGGAGTGAGCGTTACCGCTTTGGTGACAATCTGCTCCGGAATAATGTCGATGACTCTTATGTCTCCTGTTCGCGCAGGAACTTCGAAGTCGGCCTCGGTCATATGAGCCAGGCGCACACTGTTTACCGGAATGTCTGCTTCTCCGGCCGTGAAGACAAGCTCCTGAACATTCCTGCCCCCGAGATAGGTCTCGGATATGATGAAAGGATCCAAGGCATCCAGGAGGATGAAATCAGCTCTGTATCCCGGAGCCAGCGCACCGTGCCCTTGAAGGTTGAAGTGCCGGGCCGTATTGATCGATGCCATCTGAATGGCCCTGATGGGAGAGACGCCCTGTTCAACAGCCAGCCTGACCGTGTAATCCAGGTGTCCGTATTCGACCAGATCGTCTGCATGGCGATCGTCGGTGACCAGAGAGACGTTCTGTCCATTGAATTCATTTAGAACCGGAACAAGGTCGCGCAGATTTTTTTCCGAACTCCCCTCCCGGGTCATAAGGTGCATACCTTTGCGAAGCTTTTCCCTGGCTTCTTCAGTGGTGCACGATTCATGGTCGCTTCCCGGACCGGCCAGAATATATGCGTTCAGAGCCTGCCCAGAGAGGCCGGGGGCGTGTCCGTCAATGGGGCGGGTCCCGGCAACTTCGAGTTTTGCCAGAACGCTCGGGTCCTCGAAAAGGACACCGGGAAAATTCATCATTTCGGCCAGGCCTGGTATCCGGTCCGGATATTCTGCAAACAGGCTGGCGATATCAAAATCCGAGAGCTTACCTCCGGCATGCTCCAGATGAGTGGCCGGAACGCAGGAAGGGGCCATGCAGTAGATGGCCAGGGGCAGGGGGGCAGTGGCGTCGAGCATATACCGGACTCCGGCCGCACCGTGAACATTGGCGATTTCGTGCGGGTCGCAGACCACGGCCCCGGTCCCGTGTCCGGCTGCAACTCGAGCAAATTCAGCGGGGGCAAGCAGGGTTGACTCAATGTGAATATGTCCTTCAACCAGTGCCGGGCAGACATATTTTCCGGTTGCATCCAGAACTGTTTCGGCTCGGTATTCGGGACCGAGTCCGATAACCATCCCGTCATGAATGGCGATATCCTCTTGGTATATTTCGCCCGACAACGTGTTCACGAGTAGCCCGCCTCTAACCAGCAGGTCGATCGTTTCCTTTCCTGAAGCGGCCTTGATCAATGTGTGTCTTTTCATTTTTTTCCGTATTCGAGCGGATCTTGAACTGCGAAACCCGCAAGATCCTCATTGATTTTCCAAATCGTTTTATCTAGGAATTATAAACTGTTTTTTTTGAGAGTATCAGTCTATGTCAATCAACCACAAGCGGAGGCGGCCGTGAAATACATCATGTTCGAAAATTTTGCAGGAGAGCCCCTGCCGATCATTTTTCCGGACCGCATCGACCATCGAGAGATGCGGGATCAGATCCCCTATCCTGCCGTACTTTCCGCGGGATATGTGGAACATACCGAATCGGGCTTTCACTGCTTCGGCGAATCCAAATGCCTGAAAAAATCGTATCGTTCAGAAGACGCCGGACTGATCACCGAAGCATTTCAGCCGGTCTAGGTATTGTGCACGGGCCGGGTCTTCCACCGGTTGTGCATCCAGAACCACTGCTCCGGATAGCGGCGGACCATGGTTTCCACGGCCCGGGTGTAAAACAGGGCCGTGGCTCGGACCTTGTCTTTTGTCGTACCGCAAAGGTCCCGGGTATCAAGGGGGGAAAGAACATGGCCCCTGTAGCCGCCATGGGGTTCCCGGGTCAGAAAAACCGGCCAGACCGTTGCCTTTGAGCGAACGGCCAGCAGGGCCGGGCCCATGTTCACGGCGGCGACCCGGCCCAGAAAGGGCAGGAACAGGGCTTCGCTCCGTTTGCAGTTGTGATCGACGAGAAAGGCGGTCACTCCGTTTTTTCGCAGGTACGCCAGCGCCTTTGCCGCCGCGTCCCGGTGCGGCACGATCTCAACCCCGGGCTGGGTACGCAGGTGAACGATGAGCCGGGCCAGGACCTGGTCTTTGGGCAAACGGACCACGACCTGCTTCAGCCGTTCAAAACCGAACAGAAGATTCAGGATTCCAACCTGCAACTCCCAGGCTCCGAGGTGGCCGGTCACCCCGACAACGGGGCGATTGCATTCAATGAATCGGCGGGTCATGTCCGGGTCGTCCAGGACCATTCGGTCCTCGAAAAAGCGATGATCCACCGAACGGGTCAGAAAAATCTCCAGAAAAGACCTCGCTGAATGGGCAAAACTGCTTCGTCCAATGGATGCAGCCGCTTCAGGATCCACCTCCAGTCGTTCACTGATGGTCTGAACCGCGTTCTGCCGCCGCCTTGGCAGTGCGCCCCACATCACCCCGCCCATGGCATTGCCGATTTTTTCCGTTCTGGAAAAACCGGCTCCGGCCATTGCGGGAACAAGTGCCTGATACAATATTTCTCGAATCATCTGTCTTTCACCAATCCGTTCAGACTTTCCCTGACCCGCGCACATTCCTCTTTCATGCCCGCCTCACCTTTGACAAGGGAGACCGGAAACGGTCGTCCGTAATACACGTCGCACCGTGCTCCCGGCCAGGGCAGCTGAAATCGGTCCCAGGCCCGGTCAAAGACTTTTCTGTGGCTCATGACCACCCGTACCGGCAACACCTGAGCTTCGGCCTTGGCCGCAAGGTAGACCACCCCGGGCTTTACCTCATGCCGCGGCCCTCTTGGGCCGTCCACGGTGAACACCGCGTCGGCCCCTTTGGCATGCATCTGTTTGTAGGCCGAGATAAGGGCCCGCAGCCCCCCTTTCGAACTCGATCCCCTGGCCAGATTGAAACCGACACGCTCCAGGACCCGGGCCAGGAACTCCCCGTCCTGACTGGAACTGACGACGCCCACTACCCCCTCGTTTCTGTGCAGCCAGGCCAGTGGGAACAGTTCGTCGTGCCAGATGGAGAATACCAGTCTGCTCCCTTCAGCCCTGGCACGAGCAATATTGTCAAAGCCGTGGCGGCGAAACCTCAGGGTGGCTCCCCAGGCCAGAAACAGCGGCGTCAGAACTGGCGCCACCTGTTCCGGCGAAAGATTGATACGCATGGCAGATCCCGGATATGGTTCATGACGTGAAAGAATGATTTTCTAGAGTCACAGGGCACAGAAGGCAAGGTTTTTCATGGAGACGATCGATTTGGTCTGTATGATAACAGGTTTTGCATGGAAACAATCAATTTGACCCCTTGTTGTCCCCATGGGATTTACAGATGTTGTCATATGTCAATCCGTTGAACCACAAGGAGCCTTATATGTCCGTCACCCTCGCCTGCCAGGGACTGCCCTGTCCCCAGCCTGTGCTCAGATGCAAGACCGCCATCGAATCGGATCGTCCGGATACATTGATTATTGTCGTAGACAACGAGCCGGCCCGTGAAAACGTGACCAGATTTCTCGGCACCAGGGGATATACCGTTGTTTCCGAAGAGCAAAACGGCGCCGAATGGACCCTGACGGCCTCATCGGGACAGGATGACGACCAGGATCGATCGGCATCCCGGGCCTCTGAGGGCAACACCACCCCGTCCACCCCCGGGAACCGTACCCTGGTCTTTCTTCCCGAACCGGTTATCGGAACCGGAGACGATGAACTCGGTGCAAAACTGATGCACAATTTTGTGGCCACACTGCCGGAATTCGGAGAAGATCTGTGGCGGATCATCCTGCTCAACGGGGGCGTCAGGCTGGCTGTGGCTGATAGTCCGGTCCTGCCGGTGCTGCAGCAGCTTGAACAGAGCGGGGTCTCCATCCTGGTCTGTGGCACCTGTCTGGAGTTTTTTGATCTTCTGGATCAAAAAAGGGTCGGGGAAACCACGAACATGCTCGACGTGGTCACCAGCTTTCAGCTGGCGGACAAGGTGATTCGAATCTGAATTCCGTATCAGGCATTTCTTGCCAATCCGGCCACTGTTCCGTATGCACCCAATCCATGAACACGATACTCTCTTCTTCGAACGCTGTGCGTCTGAATAAGGCCATTGCCATGTCCGGGCTCTGCTCCAGGCGCAAGGCTGAGGATTATATTCGAAAGGGCGAGGTCATGGTCAACAACAAGACGATTCTTGAGCTTGGAACCATGGTCGATCCGTCCCGGGACCGAATTTCCGTCCGGGGCACCCTTCTCCACATGCCGACCGCCACCGGGGAGGAGCATGTTTATCTGGTACTCAACAAACCCGTCCGCACTGTGACCACTGCCCGGGATCCCCAGGGAAGGACCACGGTGCTTGATCTGCTCCCTCCGGCCCTCAGAAAGAAACGGGTTTTCCCGGTGGGACGTCTTGACTATTTTTCCGAAGGGCTGCTTCTGCTCACCTCGGACGGAGATCTGACCCAGCGTCTGACCCATCCGGGATACGAGCATCCCAAGACCTACGAGGTTCTGGTCCGGGGTGAGGTCGCTCATGAAATTCTGTCCACCATGAGCGAGGGGATGACTCTTGCCGAGGGAGAACGGCTGGCCCCGGTCCGAGCCCGTATCGTCAAACGACAAGGAAGGAACCGGACCCTTCTGGAACTGGTGTTGCGCCAGGGCGTCAACCGACAGATCAGACGCATGTGCCGTGATTTCGGTCTGGATATTCTCTCCTTGAAACGAGTGGCCCAGGGTCCGGTCCGGCTCCGGGGGGTGGCCCCGGGAAAGGTGCGGGAGCTGACCCCGGATGAACTGCGCGAGCTGCGCAAAAGTGTGGGCCTGAGCTGACAGTACGGCCGCTTAGGAAACAAAAAAAGCGTGGAAGGTGATCCTTCCACGCTTTTTTGTTTGCTCCATCCAGGTCAGGGGGATGTTTCAGTTGCTCTGTTTCCCGGTATTATCCAGGATATCGACCCCCTTGGGGGGAGTGAACCGGAACTGGTCGTCCGTAAGCACGGGGTTGAGGATCGTGTCCTTAAGGGCAAGTTCGTTGCCGTTTCCAAAGAAGTCGACCAGAAATACCTTCTGCAGCATTCTGGTCTCCGGGTCGACCCAGATATAGGCCAGAACGAGATTGGTCTCGGGTTCTCTGGGAATCAGCTTGATCTTGCGTTTCCCCTCATCCAGACCCTGATCCTCGACCTTGAAGTCTTCTTTTAGATCAGCCTTTCCGGAGATAAACCGGATCATGGTCTTGGAACTTAAGATCTCGCTGACGGGATATTTGTAGGCGGTCTCCTCTTCGGGGAAATAATCCCAGACCGCGTCCTGTTCGACAATGAGCAATTCCGGTTCCGGTGATGTCGTCTCCCAGCGAATCAGTCCCGGTCGTCTGAAAGCCAGGGAGCCGGTTCTGACCTCGGACTCTCCGGTGGAAGCGTTGGTCAAAGTTTGCCGGAAATCAGCGGAAAATCCGTTCAGCCCTTCATACTGGTCCTGGATGGCTGCGGTCAACTCCCCTGCATTTGAAATGCCTCCCCCGCCGCAAACGGCGAGCATCAGGCTCATCAGGAAAAAGAGGCTTCTACGCATGCGGGACTCCTTGTCGTTACTTGGATTCTGGTGGTGCTGAATCATTTGTCGATCCTTTTTTTCCTTTTGCCGGGCGCCGTCTGCGCCGTCTGCGTTGCGGCCGTTTTTGCTCACTCTGAGCTGGCCCCGACATGTTGGCTGTTTTTTTGTCGTCCTGATCCGGATTCGACTTCCGTTCTGCCGTATCTTTTTGGGCGGTAGATTTTTTTTTGCGCCCGGTAGGACCTGCTGGTCGCTTTTTTTCTTTCCCGGCCGGACGGGTGAACCGCTCCCAGGGGGCCAGGGGACGTTCCTCCTCCTGGTCTGTGCACAGCGGCTCTTCAGCAGGGGGGACGTCGGCCGCGACCGGAGCCGGCTTCTGTCCGGGGGCCGGCCTCGACTTCTTCCTGGGCCCGCCACCTGTGCTCTCCTCCCGATACATTGTTTTCCATGATTCCAGCCGATCAGTTCCCGTATCCCTTACAGCGGTGGAAATTTCAAACAGAGCCAGGGTCTCCGGGAAGGCTTCCTGGTTGATAAATCCCCGTTTGGAAAAACGCTTTTTCTTGGAGGGGTCGAAGCGAATCTGTCCGAGAAGAATCTGCTCCACCCGGGCGGCGATTTGTCGCGGAACCTGCAGGGTCCCGAGCCGGGGATGAAGATAGTCCCGGACTATATCGGCATAGACACCCTTTTTTCCCTGCTTCACCCGGTCCTGGTATCGGCTCATTATCGGGGGTGCAAAAAGTGCGGCAAAAATAAGAGCCGGTGTTGGCGCATCGAGTACGTCCAGAGAGGTATCAAGGGCTCCCAGCCAGCGCCACAGGGGGGAATCCTGTTCTCCCGAAGTCCGCACATATTCAACAAGGTCCGGAAAAAGGTCTTCCATGAGGCGGGTTTTGTACAGTAGACGGAACGCCTCCAGTCCGGCCCCGAAGGCGAAGAGTTTATAGATTTCCTCCAGAAGCCTGGCCTGGGCCGCCTTTTCGATCTCCTGGTGGTGAACGCGGATGGCGTTGAAGGTTTTCGGATCGATCTTGAATCCCATCCTGGCTGCGAACCGGATGGCCCGAAGCATGCGCACGGGGTCCTCCCGGAACCGGATGTCCGGATCGCCGATACACCGGATCACCCCGGATTTGAGATCGTCCAGGCCTCCCACATAATCGATGACGCTGAAGGTTTTTAACTCATAAAACAGAGCGTTGATAGTGAAATCCCGGCGCAGCACATCTTCTTCAGGGGTGCCGTAGCAGTTGTCGCGATGCTGGTAGAGCTCCGCTTTCGAACTTTTGCCCCCCTCATCGTGCTTTGGTTGACGACGGAAGGTCGAGGTTTCGATTATCGTTTCCGGAAACCGGATATGGGCCAGCCGGAACCGGCGTCCGATGAGAAAGCAGTTGTGAAAAAGTTTTTTAATCTGCCTGGGCCGGGCATCAGTACTGACGTCAAAGTCTTTGGGTTCACGCCCCAGAAGGAGATCCCGGACCGCACCGCCCACGAGATAGGCGGTATATCCGCAGTTTTTGAGCCGATACATGACCTTGAGGGCGTGGGGATCAATGTTGTTTCTGGAAATACAGTGCTCGGGACGGGGAATGGAGACACAGCCGTCGGCAGAGTGTAGTTCGGAAGTAGTATTGGAAGAACTGAATTTCATAGCCTTGATTCATGCTGCTGTTAGAGATCTATTTATGGATGGGGCGGGCAGGGCCTTCGACTTCGCGTTCCTGCCTTCGCCTCTGGCGTCGAAGTCGCGCTTCCTGTTCCCGGCGGATTTCATCCCGGTTTTCCAGGAGCAGTTCAGGAACAGGCGTTGGGCGTCCCTCATTGTCGAGGGCCACAAATGTCAGGTAGGCGGAATTGGTGTGCCGGACTTCGCCTGTGAAGATGTTTTCCGCCTCGACCCGAACTCCGATTTCCATCGAGGTCTTCCCGACCATGTTCACCGAAGCCTTGAAGGTAACCAGTTCCCCCACATGGACCGGGCAGAGGAAGTCGGTTTTGTCGATGGACACGGTTACGGCATTTCCGCGCACGTGACGCATGGCAGCGACGGCCGCGGTCGTGTCGATGTATTTGAGGACCACTCCGCCATGGATGTTTCCGGCAGCATTGGTGTCCTGAGGGAACATGCGGTAGGAAATAACGGTAGCGCTTTCAACGGGACGTTTGCCGTTCCGGGAATCGTTCATCTATTTATTCCTTGATCCTATATTCGGTCGCAGGGAATCCATGCCAGCTGTTCGTCGAGGTCATCCTCGAAATCTTCCCGGAAATCCTGCAGGGAGTATCGGGCACCGCAAACCTTGCAGTGCAGGCGTACAGAACGTCAACCCCGGTGCAGTTCAAGGGGATGAGCGCAGTGCTTGCAGGAATATTGCTCATTATGCTTGTCGCGGTTGCGTGAACGGCTTTTCTGTGGGTTCATATAATATTTATTTTCCTTGAATTGGGTCCGGCTTGTCGTCAAAAAGTTATCTCGAAAAGGGCTACTCCTCTTCCCGGTCTCTGGGGGCCGTGATTCCGAAAATGGATTTTTTTCGAGAATTTCGTGCGGGGTTCGCGGGCTGTGAGGAAGGAGAGCCGGGCCGTTTGCGGGGCGCCCCGTCCCCGGGACGGGATTCGGTTTTTCCCAGGTGTCTTGATTCCTTTTCCATCCATTCCCGGGAAGAACCGATACCTCGGCCCCCCCCTCTTTCGGGGCGGGCGATGCGCTGACGATGTCCCCCTTCTTCGCTTCGGGATCCGGCATGCCTTTGTACCTCGGAGGATCCACTCTGGCGCCCGTTTGGAGACCTGCCCCGCTCTTTTCCTTTCCCCCCTTTACCGGGACGCCGGGAAAGAGAAGAACCGGTCTCGGACCCGGACGAGGGTCGGGAGGGAATGTCGTAATTGAACTCGGGCAGAATGCGTCTTTCCAGATCCAGCTCCAGGTACATCTCCAGAGAATGGACAGCTCCCGATGTTTCGGCACTGATCAGGGAAAACACCTCTGGAGGTCGAGCCTCCGGTGGAAAATGCTCAAGAAGTCGGAAATACCCTTTCGCCGTATACGGAATGTCATGGTAGATCAGATGCGTCAGAGGGCGAAGGGGTGCCTCCTGAGCCGCAGCCTCATACACGACAAGGATGTCGGCATTTCCCTCGGTAAAGGACTGAAGCGGAAGAAGTCCGGCATACTCGGGACGGCTTTCCAGGGAAACTGCCCGGAGCCCGGTCTGGACCAGTTGCCGGGCGGTATTCTTCGCTTTGAGCCGGGTTCTGGTACAAACGATCACCGCCCCGGTTTCCGTTGAATCCAGAATATGTCGGAGCAAATCCGCCTTGAGGTGCGATTTGACGGGAAACAGGGTATGGTTGATGTCCTCGAGTTCGGTAACGCTCACAATTTGTTCCTTGGTAAAAGTCGATCTATGAGAGACCCTCAGCAGGTACTGAGGCGACGGCCAGAATGAAAAAAGCACATGTTTCATCCTGGTGTCCTACATATCCCCCATCCAGGTCCACGTACCACCCTGAAATGTGAGATCGGAAATCAGCACTCCAGACCCGTTTTCCCGAAGCCGCCGGTAAAGGCAGGGAACAGAAATCCTCCAGTCTGGTCCTCGGGGCCAGCAAGGTCAGCAATTCATCCACAGTCGGCATCCTGAATCCGGCTTCGTTTGTGCGTTGACGGAGCATCTCCAGGTACGGCTCTGCCTCTTTGCGAACCAGAGGAAACGGTGACAATTCTCCTGCCCAGAGGAGGTTTGTACGCTCGTCGATCCACCCCCGCGGATCTTGTCTGAATCTGTTGTCCCATACGGTTATCGGCTCGCCCGCAGGGCCGAGATCAAAAACGCGTTCAGCGGGCAGTGGGCCTGTTTTCCGGGGGGTGGAGCGAATGTCCACCGGGGTTGCCCGGCCGCCCTCGGGCTCGGAGAACGTGCAAAAGCGTTTTTTGCTTTTCCGCCACCTGGCGCGAACATTGCGTACCGCGTCACGCATTTCGGCTGCGGACTGGAATCGTTTTTCCGGATCGGCATGAAGTGCGGTCGGGAAAAAAGAAGTCCGGATCGAATTCTCGATCTCCATTCCCTTTTTTCGGTCCGGATCAAGGTCCGGCAGCAGTCCGGTCAGGAGTCTGTACAGCAGGACGCCAACGGAATACAGGTCGGCCCGGTGATCGGCGTGGTCCGGATCCCGCTCCAGTTCCGGCGCGGTGTAGTACGGTGATCCCACCTTGAGGTTTCGCGGCGTCTGCCTGATCTCCCCCCGGAGGCGGGACAGCCCGAGATCGATGATCCTGATCCGGTCTTCTCCGTCGAGCATCAGGTTGAACGGCTTGATATCCCGGTGCACGACTCCGGCATAATGCATCCGCTCCAGGCCGGATAGAGTCTGCAGAACATATCGGAAACTCTTTTCCGGGGACACGGGCCGGCTTGGTCGTTCCACTTCGTAGGATTCACCAATGACCGTTCCCACATCGGCGCAGAAGTAGTCCATGACCATGTATGGAATTTCCCGGTCTTGGCCGAGATCCCACACAGGGGCGATATTGGGATGATCAAGAGAACCCATCCGCCGGGCCTCGGCCAGAAACAGGGCCAGGACTTCCTTTTCACCAAGCAGGGTTGTCAGAAGCTCGTTGGGCTCGAGTCGCTTCAGGGCAAACATCCGCCCCAGTTCGGGACGGACAACCTTATAAACCGATCCCATGCCGCCCCGTCCAAGACGGCCGAGGATTCGATACGGACCGATCATACGCATACTCGCCTACCACAGCCTGCGTGCATAGGTTTCAGGGAAGCCGATCTTTGAAATAAGGTCAGCTGTTTTTTGGATATCGTAGGGCACGGCACGGATCTCCAGTCGGCGGGTGTCCGGGGTCCAGAGCGCATATTTACCCCGGTTATCTCCGTCTCTGGGTTGTCCCACACTCCCGATATTGATGATGAATCGTCCTCTTTCAAGTTCATGAACGCCTGAAATGAGTTCCTTGGCCTCGACTGTCCCGCCCACAAGACGAACGATCTGCAGTTCATGGGTATGGCCCACAAAGCAGACCGACTCGGTAAACTGGCTGAAAACCCGCTTCAATCCGGTGTCGTCAAAATCGTACAGATAGTCGAAAACCGATTCGGGTGGGCACCCGTGGACGTATCGACAATCAGCGCGGACCAGACTCCGGGGCCAGGTGCGCAACCGGGAAACGGCGTCCTTGCTCAGCATCTTCCTGGTCCGATCCAGAATCCTGAGCGAGTTGGGGTTGAACCAGGCCCTGCATTCAGGGTCCACAATGCCAAGTTCATGATTGCCGAGCACACATGGAATGTTTCTTTGGCGAATCAGATCAAGGACTTCTTCGGGCTGCGGGCCGTATCCTATACAATCTCCCAGACAAAAAATATCCGTGATGTTGAGTCGGTCGATATCCGCCAACACGGCCTGAAAAGCGGCCAGATTGCCGTGAATGTCCGAAATGACGGCCTGGGTCATGGTCGAGTTCCCGAGCGACTGCGGTTCAATAGTGCGGTGGGAGCGAATCGCTTTCTCCCGGGGCTGTCGCCTCCAGGGTACGAATCCGGTCCAGCAGGTATTCCATCTGGCGTTGCAGCCCGTCAATCTGTCTCTGCTGTTCGGTCAGGGCCAGGTGCAACTCTTCAAGGCCTCGTTCCTGAAAGGCCTGAGTGGATTCCAGGAACTCCAAACGGTCCAGGGAATCGTTCCCTGTTGCGTCTTTTGTCATGTCTGCCCCTTAAAGTTTCACATGAACTTTTTCGGCTGCCCGGCCTGCTTTGGCGCGGGCCTCATGCAGCGATTCGGCGCGGGCCAGGGTGACTCCCATGCGTCGTTTCCCCTGCACTTCGGGTTTTCCGAACAGGCGCAGCTGGGTGTCCGGTTCGGAAAGGACCTCGGCCAGGTTGCCGAAGGCTGTCCGGGTCGAATTCCCTTCCACGAGCACCACACGGGAAGCCGAAGGGCCGTGCTGGGCGATGTTCGGAACGGGCAGCCCCAGAATGGCCCGAACATGCAGAGCGAATTCGGACAGGTCCTGGGAGATAAGGGTCACCAGTCCTGTATCGTGAGGTCGGGGAGATACCTCGCTGAAAATGACCTCGTCTTCCTTGATGAACAGTTCCACGCCGAACAGGCCGTATCCCCCGAGAGCCGAGGTCACAGCTGCGGCCATTTCCCTGGCCCGGTTCAGGGCTGCAGGCGACATGGGCTGGGGCTGCCAGGATTCCTGATAGTCCCCTCCTTCCTGAACATGTCCGATGGGAGCGCAAAACGAGACCCCGTCGACATGCTGTACCGTGAGCAGAGTGATCTCGTAATCAAAATCCACGAAACCTTCGACAATGACCCTGCCTTTGCCGGTTCGACCTCCCTCCTGGGCATATGTCCAGGCCGCGTCAATGTCCGCCTCGGACCTGATCAGGCTCTGTCCCTTGCCGGAGGAGCTCATGATCGGCTTGACCACGCACGGGATGCCGACCCGGCCCACGGCCGCGGCGAACTCTTCCCTGGTGCCGGCGAATTCGTACGCAGAGGTACGCAGGCCGAGCTCCTCGGCCGCCAGCCGCCGGATTCCTTCCCGGTTCATGGTCAGTCGTGCGGCCCGGGCCGTGGGGACCACTGTAAATCCTTCCTGCTCGAGTTCCAGCAGAGTGTCCGTCGCGATTGCCTCGATTTCGGGAACAATCAGGGACGGCTGCTCCGTTTCGATGATCCTGCGCAGAGCCTCGCCGTCCAGCATGGACAGTACATGGGACCGATGGGCCACCTGCATGGCCGGAGCATTGGGATATCGGTCCACGGCGATCACCTCAACGCCCAGGCGCTGCAGTTCAATAACCACTTCCTTGCCCAGTTCCCCCGCTCCAAGAAGAAGGACCCGGGTCGCTGATTTTGAGCAGGGAGTTCCGATAGTGCGCATGATGACCTCTTTGAGCATATGTATGTTCGGAAAGAAAAAAAGATATCAGGAGGATGATTCGACTTGCTGAAAGAACGGCATTTACACCAATCCAGGCGGATTGCCAACTCCCCGTTACTGCAGCGAACCAAAAAGGGGCGGGCCGGTAAATCGGACGTCGAAGGTGTCGCATCCACACTCACACACGATCTGGTCTCCGCGACGACATCCGTCAGAGTCGTCCAGAATATCATACAGCAGAGCGCTCTGTTCATCGTAGTCGCTGTCGAAGCCGGTAACGTCCAGCATCACAAACAGGCCGCATTGTCGGCAGACGTAGTCTCGCAGTTCTCCGATCCTTCGGGTGGACATGATCTCTGCCTTCCTCACTACAGTTTGTCGACCTCGTCTTCACGCATGGTGAAGACGTGTTCCGGTCCGGGAAATTCCCCCTGCTCCAATTCCGTGCGATAGCGGCTCAGGGCCTGAACAACCTCCTGGCCAAGATTTGCATAGCGTTTGACGAACCTGGGCAGGAAACGATCGTAGAGTCCGAGCACGTCATGAAAAACCAGAACCTGTCCATCGCACCCGGGGCCGGCCCCGATACCGATAGTCGGAATGGACAGTCTGGTGGTGATCATTTCCGCCACCTGGGTCGGAACACATTCGAGAACCAGCATGCAGGCCCCGGCCTTTTCCAGCTCCTCGGCAGCGTGCAGAAGCTCTCTAGCGGATTCGGCATCCCTGCCCTGAACCCGAAATCCGCTCAGGCTGGTCGCGGTCTGAGGGGTGAGTCCTATATGGGCGCAGACCGGAATTCCCACCCGCGCAATGGCCCGGACCATGGGCACCATGGACACTCCCCCCTCCAGTTTGACCGCGTCGCATCCCCCTTCCTTGATCAACCGTCCGGCGTTGGCCACGGCCTGCTCAGGACCGACCTGGTAGGACATAAAGGGCATATCCCCAAGAACAAAGGCGTGCTCCGTGCCGCGCATGACCGCCCGGATATGGTGAATCATCTCCTCCATGGTCACCGGGACTGTGGAGTCGTAGCCAAGAACGACCATGCCCAGGGAATCACCGACGAGTATGGTATCCATTTCGGCCTCGTCTGCAGCCCGGGCTCCCGGGTAGTCATAGGCGGTGACCATGGAAATTTTTTTTCCGGTCTCTTTTTTGGTCCGCAGATCAGCCAGGGTCGTTTTCTTCATTGTCCTTTCCTTCGTTCCGGGGTGACGGACTTGATGACGTTGTCTTTACCAACCAGGACCACCTGCGGCACATGAGTCGAAGCGGATTCTGCGTCCAGCTGGGTATACGCGGCGATGATCACCCGGTGTCCCGTGGTTCCTTTGTGGGCTGCGGCCCCGTTAAGACAGATCTCCCCTGCCCCCCCCTCGATGACATACGTGGAGAACCGTTCGCCGTTGTCGACATTGTATATATCCACTCGCTCAAAGAGGTGCAGGCCGCAGGCCGCAATGAGATCCGGGCAGATGGATATGCTGCCCTCGTATTCGAGTTCGGCTCCGGTGACCACTGCTCTGTGGATCTTGCCCTGAAGATAGGTACGTAACTGCATATATATTTCTCCGCGTGTGCGGTTGGGATACTGAAGAAAAATGCCGATCAGGATCGGCAGCCATCATCCGATCAGAATGTTGTCGATAAGCCTGGCTTTTCCGAGGTGCATCGCCACCGCCACCAGGGCTCGTCTCCGGATGCGGGACAAGGGGGCCAGGGTGTCGGGGTCAACGATTTCCAGGTAATCCAGCTGCCCGCCAGGCAGGTTGGACGCATAAAATTTTCGGATCCTTTCGGACAGTTTACAGGCCTCCACGGTTCCCCCGAGAGCCATTTCCCGGGCCAGCTGCAAACCGGCGTGAAGCGCCGGTGCCTGACCTCTTTCCTTAGGAAGCAGGTAGCTGTTGCGGGAACTCATGGCCAGGCCGTCCGGTTCCCGAACAATGGGACACCCGACAATGGATATTGGAAAATCAAGATCCCGGACCATGCGCCTGATGATGGCCAGCTGCTGCCAGTCCTTTTCCCCGAACAGGGCGTGGGTGGGCTGAATCAGGTTGAACAGTTTGGCGACAACCGTGGTCACTCCCCGAAAATGCGTGGGACGGCTCCGCCCGCACAGCCCGGTCCCCAGTTCGTGCACATCGACCCATGTCGAGTGATCCGCACAATACATTTCCGGCGACACGGGACAAAACAGAATATCCACCCCCGCATCAGCCGCAAGAATTCCGTCCTGGCTGAGTTTGGACGGATACGCGTCCAGGTCTTCGCCGGCTCCGAACTGGGTCGGATTGACGAACAGAGATACGGCCACCCTGTCGGCCAGCTCTCGGGCCCGGTGCATCAGGGAGATATGGCCTTCATGAAAATAACCCATGGTCGGAACCAGGGCGAGCGTCTCGCCTCGGGCACGCAACTGCAAACAGTGCTGCTGTACTTTTCGGGGATCTTTAATTGTGAGCATCGAAGGACTCGTGAATGTTTCGTATGGCGGGAGAAGGGACACAGAGGGGAAAATGTTTCCCGATCAGGGCTCGGTGGTCCCGGATCGCTGCAAAGTCAAGGCGAAAATGCGTTCTTTCTGAAAAAAAAATGGTGAAACGTCGATGGAGACGTCCCGGACTAGGTCGAGAACGACCCGCACCTTTGGGGCGGGGGATCGGTGTCCGGCGACCCGAACGGAACGCAACAGGCTGCCGGAAAATTCATACCGGGAAAGGACCGATGGGGACAGGCGCAGTTCAGGGAAGTCGCACACGACCCTTGGGGACTCGCTGTTCATCGAAAATATTTCAGGAGCATGAAATCCGTCCAGGTGAATAGAAACCATCTCGGAGCCGTCCGGCAGGGGCTTGAAACGGATTTCAGCAACCTCTGTTGCGGGAGTTTCCGGATGTGTGCCGGTCCATCCCGGGACCCGGGCCAGGCCGATCACGGCCAGAACCAGCACGGTCAGCACGGCGCATTTCGGCAGGCCAAAACAATGGACCAAAAAATTTTTCATTTCGAGATTTCCCAGGCCTCCCTGATGGCTTCGAGGTCTTCCCAGCGATCATAAGCCGCAGCAATTTCCCGTTTCAGGGGTTCCTCCCGGTCCAGGACTTCCTGCATGGTTTTCTTGTCCAGGGTATAGAACTTCGGATCCCCCATACGGGAGTGCAGCTCTTCCAGTTCCGTCTCCAGAAGGAGTATTCGATCCGGGAGTTTTTCCAACTCATTGCTTTCTTTAAATGTCAGCTTCCGAGGCTGATCCCGGCGCGGAGGTGCAGATGCCTGCTTCGGGGCGGGTGCCCTGACCGGCTCGACGCGGGCCGGCTCAGGTCGCTGACTGAGCCAATCGTCGTATCCCCCGGCGTATTCCGTGACCCGCCCCTGTCCTTCAAAGACCAGTGAACTGGTAACGACATTGTTCAGAAAATCCCGGTCATGGCTGACCACGAGCAGGGTCCCTCGGTATTCCAGAAGAAGCTCCTCAAGCAGGTCAAGAGTCTCCATGTCCAGATCGTTGGTCGGTTCGTCAAGGACCAGGACATTGGAGGGCCTGGAGAACAGGCGGGCCAGCAGAAGCCGGTTCCGTTCCCCTCCGGAAAGCAGCCTGATGGGCGCCCGGGACCTTTCGGGGGGAAAGAGGAAGTCCCGAAGGTAGGTAATGACATGTTTTCGCTCACCGTTGAATTCGAAAAAATCGTTTCCTTCGGCAATGCATTCATACACGGTCAGATTGGGATCAAGTTCCTCCCGCAACTGGTCGGAATAGGCCACCTGCAGATTGGTCCCGAGGCGGACCCTTCCCGAACAGGGAGGGAGATCCCCGAGCAGAATCCGGAGCAGGGTTGTTTTTCCTGCCCCGTTGGGGCCGATGATTCCGATCTTGTCCCCCCGGATGATATTGACGCTCAGAGAGTCGATGACCGGCCCGGAACCGAAATCAAAGGAGACATCAGTCACTTCGGCCACCAGTTTTCCGGACCGATCCGCTTCCTGGGCCTGCATGGAAACCGAGCCGACCCGTTCCCGGCGCTTATGACGCTCTTTGCGCATCTGCTTGAGGGCCTTGACCCGGCCCTCATTGCGGGTCCGTCTGGCCTTGATTCCCTTCCGGATCCAGACCTCCTCCTGGGCCAGTTTCTTATCGAATCGTTCCCACTCCTTGCCCTCGGCATGCAGGGCCTCCTGTTTCCGGTCCAGAAACTGATCGTAGGTGCAGTTCCAGCTGGTCAGACTGCCCCGGTCCAGTTCCAGTATTCTGGTGGCCAGGCTGCGCAGAAAGGACCGGTCATGGGTGACGAAAAAAAGAGTTCGCCCTTCCTTGACCAGAAACTCTTCCAGCCACCGGATGGAATCGATGTCCAGATGGTTGGTCGGTTCGTCCAGGACCAGAATGTCGGGCCCTGAGGCCAGAGCCCGGGCCAGAAGCACCCGCCTTTTCAATCCGCCGGACAAAAAGCTGAAGGGGGCCTCTCCGTCCAGGTCCAGGCGGGACAGGATCTGTTCCACCCGGTTCAACTGCTCCCAGCCGCCAAGTTCGTCCATCCGTTCCTGAACGGTACACAATCGAACAGTGCTCTCTTCGTCGGAGTGTCCGGAAAGGGTTTGAAATTCCGCCAGCACCGGGCCGACGTCCCCCATTTGGGAAACCGCAACCTGAAAGACTGTCCCCTCGATTTCCGTGGGTACCTCCTGGGGAACGAATCCGAGCACCACCCCCTGGCGCGTGACAACCTCTCCGGAGTCCGGGGTCAGCCCCCCGGTCATGAGGCGCATCAGGGTGGACTTGCCTTCACCGTTACGCCCCAGCAGGCAGACCCTCTCCCCTTCCTCGATATGCAGGTTGACCCGGTCCAGCAGCAGGGGACCGTCGAAGGTGATGGATACATCGATCAGACTCAAAATGGACACGTGATTTCCTTTTGCGATATCTATCGGTGAATGATTCGTGAAATTGTCGTCCGCCTATATCCACTGAACCCTGAAGGCGTCAAATAAGCCAGAACGTGGTTTTTGATGAAATGTGAAAATATGGTTGCCCTTGCCTGAAAATTGCCATAAAAATACAGGAACTTTCGCTCAGTCACCCATTTGTTACTGATAACCATTTCTAGGAGGTTTGGAATGTTCAAGAGAAAACAAAAATGTTTTCACTTCGCCAGTGTCCTGATTTTGTCTCTTATGCTCTGCAGCCCGGCCCTTGGTGCTGATTACATCAGCAAGGTCGATAACTTTATCCTGTTGGCGGATACCTCCGGATCCATGGGGCATGAACAGGGGGCCACCGGGTCGACCAGGATCACCCTGGAAAAAGAGATGTTCGGACTCATGAATACCATGATTCCCGATCTGTCCTACAACGGCTCCGTGTACTCCGTTGTTCCCTTTCAGGCTTTGAGTGCTCCGGCTCCCTACTCCCGGGAAGCCCTGGGCTCGGGCATTTCCGCCATTCCCACGGATGTGCTCACTGCCGGCTTTATCGGCAACCCCACTCCCCTGGGGTCCGCCCTTGAAAAACTCGATCCGGTTCTGGCCGGTCTCTCCGGTCGGACCGCGGTCATCCTGGCTTCGGACGGCGACTACAATGTCGGCCCCAACCCGGTTTCCGTGGCTGCAGAGCTCTACTCCAAGTATGATATCTGCATTCACACCATCAGCTATGCCGACAATACGGCCGGGCAAAAGGTCCTTGATGCCATCAACGCCCTGAATGAGTGTTCAGTCTCTGCCGACGGCCTGGCGCTGTCGAACAGTGCGGACATGGACGGCTTTGTCCGGCAGGTCTTTTATGACATCGCTGCTCCCAAGGACAGCGACGGTGACGGAGTCATCGACGAACTGGACCTGTGTCCCGACACTCCGGCCGGAGTGACTGTAAACGCCGATGGCTGCCCCCTTGATTCCGATGGTGACGGTGTTTATGACTATCTGGACAAATGTCCCGGTACCTCCTCGGACCTGTCCGTGGACAGTGACGGTTGTCCCATTCCGGTCACCTTCACCCTGGAAATCGAGTTCGATTTCGACAAGTACTCCATCCGTCCTCGGTACCACGAAGAACTGGCCGAAGTGGCCGACTTCATCAGAACCCACCCCGGTACCAAAGGTACGGTTCAGGGACATACCGACAGCCGCGGCACGGAAAAATACAACCAGGCTCTGTCCGAAAAGCGGGCCAGTGTGGTCAAGGACTACCTGGTGAACACCCTGGGTATCGAGTCCTCCCGTCTTAAGAGCAAAGGATACGGGGAATCCAGGCCTGTTGCCGAGAACACCACCGAGGAAGGACGTCAGCGCAACCGGCGTACGGAAGTGGTGCTGACCGGAGACATGATTCGGTAGTAGTTCCAGAGAAAGATGAAACGCTCTCTCCAAACGGAGTCCCGGATGGGGCTCCGTTTTTTATTTGAGATCCGTATAGTATTCGCCATCTGTCTGTCATAGTGGAAGATGGTACGGTTGAATCATGCACCGCTCACAGGAGGTATTCGTTCATGCTGAAAAAAAATATCGTCACGGGCCTCTGCCTGGCCATTGTTGTTCTGTTGTGGTCCGGTTCCGGTCTGGCTGGCTGGCAGGATCTGCAAAAAAGTCTGACCGACAAGCTGGTCGGCAGCGAAAGCACCACCACTGCCTCACCTGAAACGACTGCGGCCGGACTTTCCGATTCGGACATGATTGCCGGACTCAAGGATGCCCTGGGAGTTTCCATCGAAAAGAGCATCGCACAACTGGGGGCCACGGACGGTTTTCTGGGTAACTCCATGGTCAGGATTCCGGTTCCGGAGAAATTACAGATGATTGCGGACGGACTGCGCAAGGTGGGACAGGGGGGAGTAGTGGATTCCTTTGAAACATCCATGAACCGGGCTGCGGAGCAGGCGGTCCCGGCCACGGCCGATATCTTTTCCACGGCGATCAGGGAGATGTCCATTGCCGACGCCCGGGCCATTCTGACCGGACCGGACAACGCCGCTACCAGCTATTTTGAGAAGACCACCAGGACGTCCCTGTTCGATCGGATCAAGCCCATCGTGCAGTCGGAGACATCCAGAGCCGGAGTGACCGGATATTACAAGACCATGGAGTCCAGGGCCTCCACCCTGCTCCCCCTAGTTTCCGGAGGGAAAAGCGCGGACCTTGATTCCTATGTCACGGACTCGGCCCTGGACGGCCTGTTCAGGGTCATGGCCGAGTATGAGCAGGATATCCGGACCAATCCCGTGGCCAGAACAACGGACATGCTGCAGAAGGTGTTCGGCGCAGTCGGAAGATGATCTGTTCCTGACACGGTTTTCCGAAAGAGAGGGGCGTTGGCTTTGGTCGCCCCGTCTCTTTCGGTTCTCGCTCCGTCACGTCCCCTCTTCTCTCTTCCCTGATGCGTCGAGCATCCGTCTGTAGTATGCCAGTAACAGGCAGGTCACGGGCAAGGCGATAAGCAGGCCCAGCAGGCCAAGCAGTTTCCCCCAGACCGACAGTGACAAAAGAATCATGGCCGGACTAAGGCCCATGACTTTGCCCATGATCTTTGGAACCAGGACTGCGTCCTGGAGTACCTGGACCACAGCAAAGACCAGCACCACCAGGCCGAGTACGCTCCAGAAACCGGTACCGGTCTCCAGAGCGTGGATTCCGGCCAGGAAAAAAGCCGGGATGAACCCGAGAGTCTGCAGGTAGGGAACCATATTCAGCAGGCCGATGAACATACCGAGCAGGATGGCCAGGGGAAGCCCGATAAGAGAAAAGCCGATACTGCACAGAACCCCGACAATAAAGGCCACTGCGGCCTGGGCCCGAAAGTAGCGGTTCATGCCGGTGTCGAATTCGGAAACGAATTCCACGATGGATTTTCGGTATGACCTGGGGAGGTAGTCCGTCCATCCCTGACGAACCTTCTGGAAATCCATAAGCAGAAAAACAAGGTACAGGAGAATGATGGCCAACCCGGCCATCCACATGAATACACTGGCCGTTCCGGTAATAATCCCCCATACTCCGGGAACCAGCTTCTGTAGTCCTGTCTCAAGAAGTCCGAGGAAGTTGTCGGTACGAAAGAAGGCCTGAACCTCCTCCCGCGCCAGATAGTCCTTGACCGCAAGCCAGATATCCGGAGGGAGACGGCTGGCAGCTTCTTCGGCCAGTTGGGAGTTGTTCACCAGGTCTGATACCAGGTCTCTCATGTGCCCCACTTCCCCGGAAATCAGGGGAATGAGCAGCCATCCGAGAAATGTCAGGACAGCTGTGACACCGATCAGGGTCAGCCAGACCGCCGGGGCCCGCTTTCTTACCACCCGTTGGATGCGCATAACCACGGGATTGAGAATATAGGCCAAAAGCAGAGCCGCCGCAAAGGGAATGAGCACACCGCTCAGATATCCCAGCAGAGCCACCGTCCCCCACAAGACCCCGCCAGTCAGCGCCAGGCGGACCACCCTGTCAAGGGAATACGGTTTGTCATCGAACAGCATACTCATGTTGGTTGTCCGGTCTGTGTTGCGAGGTCGACTTTGACCAGCCAGTATCTCTTCATGCCCATTCTCCCTTTCGACTCATTTTTCTCCCCGTGGGGCGTTGAAATTTTCATTGCCATTGAGTGTTCTCTCAACTACGAAGTGAGCGACTTTTCCCGTTGCCCAGGCCGGGGTTTCAGAACCAAAATCAAACGCCAGGACCTTTCATGCACGCTACAATATTCGACGTTTTTCTGAATGTTTGCAAGACATTTCAAGATCGCCCTGCATACATCTACCGGGCCGGGGACGAAGAACTAACGGTCACATACGGCAAGTTCAAGGAAGACGTTCTCCTGCTGAGCAAGGCCTTCAGGCAGCGCAAGGTGACCAAAGGGAGCCACGTCTTTCTGCTTTCGGACAACCGGTACTCATGGATTGTGACGGATATGGCCCTGCAGTCTCTGGGGGCCGTATCCGTCCCTCGGGGAAGCGACACGCCGACCAGCGAGCTTGAATATATTCTCGAGCACAGCGAATGTTCCTTTCTGATCGTGGAAACAGAAGCGCTGCTTGAACAGCACAACGCATTGATCAAGAAATCGAAGCTCAAGTCCGTGTTCGTTATCACCGGGCCGGAACAGCACCGTATGTTCGACAACGTGTATGCCTACTGTGATCTGCTCAAGGACCGGACCATCAGTCCCGCCGACATCGCAATGTTCGAGGATCAGAGAAACAAACTCCATGCCTCGGATCCGCTGACCATAATATACACATCCGGAACGACCGGCCGGCCCAAGGGTGTAGTGCTGACCCACAGTAATATCATGCACAACGTGGAGAATCTGCCGGCCATCATCGATCTCGGCCATGAAGATCGCTGGCTTTCCATCCTGCCCACCTGGCACATTTTCGAACGGACCGCGGAATATATCGCCATGGCCTCGGGATCGACCCTGGTCTACTCCTCGGTGAAGACCTTTTCCGCGGACCTCGAACAGTATAAACCGACCCTGGTGGCCACCGTACCAAGATTGTGGGAGTCCCTGTACACCAAGGTCAATCTGGCCATCAAGAAACAGAGCCCGAAAAAAGCCCGGATGTTTCATTTTCTGGTTCGGGTTTCGGCCATTTATCGACGCAACGTGCGCATCATGAAGGACCGTCTTCCCGTATTTAAGAAGCCGTCGTTTTTTGTTCGGGACTGGGACAGGACCATCGCCATGCTCAAGATCATCGCGCTGTGGCCTTTGTATCAGGTTGCCAGAATCAAGCTCCGGGCCATTCAGGACAAGTTCGGGGGAAGATTGCGGATGGCCATCAGTGGCGGCGGCAGCCTACCCGGATATCTTGACGAATGGATCGATGCCGTGGGGATCCGTATCGTAAACGCCTACGGGATGACCGAATGTTCACCGGGAATCGCGGGACGGTCCACTTCATGTCGCATCTTCGGAACCCTGGGCAAGCCTGTTCCCGGCACCGAGATAAAAATTGTGGATGAAAACGGCTGGAAAGTGGTTCCGGGAGCCGAGGGAGAGATCTGGGTCAGAGGTCAGCAGGTCACGCAGGGGTACTACAAGGACGATGAGGAGAATAAAAAGGCCTTCACTCCGGATGGATTTTTCAAGACCGGCGACCTGGGCAGGATGACCGTGACCGGCGAACTGGTCATCACCGGCCGGGCAAAGGAGATCATAGTCCTTGCCAGCGGGGAAAATGTCGATCCGACCAATATCGAAGCGGCCATCTCCATGTTTCCCTTTGTCAACGAGGCCGTGCTCGTGGGTCAGGACAAGAAGGGGCTCGGGGCCCTCATCGTTCCGGATATGGAGAAGCTACGGGAATACATGACTGAAAAGTTTAATACCGTGGTCCAGGAAACCGAAGATATTCTCAAGGACCGACAGACTCTGGACAAGGTCAAAAGAGAGATCAATAAACTCCTCAATCCCAAGAAGGGGTTCAAGCACTACGAAAAGCTGCATAACATCCATTTTCTGGACAAGGAATTCAAGCTCGGCGAGGAATTGACCAACACGTTCAAGAAAAAGCGACACGTTATCGAGCGCAAATACAAGGACATTATCAACAATCTGCTCAAGTAGGGGCAGCCCCCGTGTCTGCCCCTACCTGAACGGCCTGCCCTATACGGAGCGGATGCCCGTAAGGAGCATCCGCCCGGTCGTCCGCTATTTGCCGCATAATCCCGCTTTTGAGGTCCGGTCTCCGGCCAGGTAGTCGACAATTTCCTTTCGTCCCGTCTCCGAAAGCACCAGCCCCTTGGCCTCCATACGGATCACGGTGGTCCGCCAGCCATCCGCATCCTTGTCGTTGAGACTTTGACATATCCGATTTGTTGTGTGGCAGGAGGAGCATTTCGAAGCGACCTTCTGTTCGATCCCGTGCCCGCTCGCACCAGAGATGGAAACCAGGCCGAAGCCTGACAGACAAAGAAGAGTCACTATGATCCCGATGTCGTACTTTTTCATTTTTGTATCCTCCTGAAATGCAAGATGTGAATGTTTAATAACTCGTACTCTGAACAAGAGCGGAAAGTAAAGCCATGCACCAGGAAACGCCCATTGAAACCATGTTTGCCGATGAATTCAAGAAGTATCGCAGCACGCATCGTGAGCGTGAGTATCTCCTGGTCGACGTCCGTCAGGAGAGTGAATATCGTCAGGGGCATATTCCGGGAGCCATGCTTATCCCGTTATCGGAAATCGAACAACGCCTCGGGGAACTGAGCCCTGACAAGGACTTGCTGTTTTACTGTCGGAGCGGCCAGCGATCTCTGGCTGCCGCTACCCTGGTCCGGGACAGCGGCATGAAACCGGCCCGGCTGGTCAACCTGCGGGGCGGAATCACTGCGTGGGACGGAGCCGTTCTCTTAGATATCCCCAGAATCGGGATAATGGAACATACGCTGGGTTACGAAGAAACCCTGTATCAGGCCATGAACATGGAAAAGGGAGCGTTTCTTCTGTACCGGGGACTGTCCGTACATTTTCCGGATGCGCAACCGGGACCCGCTCTGCGCAATCTGGAGGAAATGGAGGAGCGGCATGCCGAAGCGGTGTTCGAGATGCTCGATCGGGCCACGGGTATCAAGGAGCAGATTCGATTCGATGACCTGTTCGCGTCCCTGCCCGGGGATATTGTGGAAGGAGGAAGGACCTTTGATTTCTGGCTGGATCACCTGTCCGCTCCCGAATTTGACGACTCCCGCTGCCTGCTCCTTGCCGAAACTGCTCTGGGCCTCGAACTGGCGGCATATGACCTGTACCGATCACTGGCCGACAGGGCCCAGACCCTCAGGGAACAACGGGACTTTCTCGTCCTGGCGGAACAGGAAAAGGGACATGTCCGAATTTTAAGCAAGGTGTTCAAGGACTGCCTGCCCGAAGAGTTTGAAGAGTGAATCCTGAGGTGTTTCTGGACCGGGTGCCTGATTACCGGAGTGCGTCCCGGGCTGTTTCAAATATTCTCGACCGGATTGGACCGCCCCTGCGACCCGGGGACCGGGTGCTGGTCAAACCCAATCTGGTTGCCGGAAAGAACGCACGGTTGAGCTGCACCCGGCCGGAGGTGGTCGTCGGTGTCTGTGCGTACCTGAAAGATCACGGCGTACGTATCTGTGTGGCGGACTCCCCGGCCTTTGGCTCTGCAGCGGGAGTGGCCTCTGCAGCCGGGATGATCGGACCGTTGGCCGAACTGGGGCTCGAGGTGGAGACGCTTAAAACAGGCCTTACCCGCAGGCTGCAGGCGTCCAACGTTGTTCTGTCTTGTGCTGCCCTTGAAGCGGATCTGATTTTGAATCTCCCAAGGTTCAAGGCTCATTCCCAGATGCGGGTCACCGCCGGCGTGAAGAATCTGTTCGGATGCGTGACCGGAATGCGCAAGGCACTGCTTCACGCCACCCACGGAGACAAGGGAAACCGCTTTCAAGCACTGATTGTGGACATCCTGCTCGAACTGCCCCCTCAGGTAACCATTATCGATGGGATCACGGCCATGCACGGCACCGGCCCAATTGATGGACAAGCCTACGGCCTCGGGCTGTTGGCCGGTTCCGCCAGTACCGTGGCCGTTGACACGACCATGTACAGGGTGCTCGGGCTGTCCGGCCACGAGGTCCCGGTCTGGGAAGAATGCCTGCAGCGTGGTCTTAGCGGGGCCGACCCTGACAGGATCTCTTACCCGAACCTGCACCCCGAGTCGGTCCGGGTTGATGACTTCCGGATTCCCCGGTCACTCAAACCCCAGTCCTTCAGTCCGCCCCGTCTCCTGCTGAGCACCCTGCGTCGTCTCTGGAAGCAATGCCGATCCTGCCGATAACCCCGGTTCTGTTCAGTCCCACTCTTTCTGCCTGACAGCAGAAAGAGTCGAGCCCTGCTTCAAAGGCGGGCTCGATCCCCTTTCGATCAAGGTCAAACCTTGCCTGCCCGGATGATCGCAATTACTATCGCTGATATCGGCTGCACGACATCACGGACTCAAACACGAGGAAAAACACATGATTCGGCAAAAATTCACCATCACCGGCCAGGTGCAGGGGGTCGGCTTTCGTCCTTTCCTGTTTCGCCTGGCCCATGACGCCGCCCTGACCGGGACCGTGCTCAACGCTCCGGAAGGGGTCCTGCTGGAATTGCAGGGATCCCCACTTTCCATCTCCCGCTTCGAAAACGATCTGTACGAGAAGCTCCCCCCCCTGGCCCGC
The DNA here is from genome assembly GCA_041685265.1 of Desulfomicrobiaceae bacterium. Lineage (GTDB taxonomy): Bacteria > Desulfobacterota > Desulfovibrionia > Desulfovibrionales > Desulfomicrobiaceae > JAWLGC01. The sequence goes on from JAWLGC010000004.1 coordinate 57,967, forward strand.
ATCGTGACCTGCGAGACCGAATCTCTGGACGTCAAGGATGGAGAGAAATCCTTTTCCATTCTGGCCAGCGCCCCGGGGCGTGGCCACTCCGTGCTCATCAGTCCTGACACGGCCACCTGTCCGGACTGCCTGGCGGACATGAGCGACCCGGACAACCGTCGTCACCTCTACGCGTTCACCAACTGCACCAACTGCGGGCCACGATATACCATCACCCGGTCCATCCCCTATGACCGGGACAAAACCTCGATGGCCTGCTTTCCCCTTTGCCCGCAGTGCAGAAGCGAGTACGAAGACCCTTTTGACCGCCGCTTTCATGCTCAGCCAAATGCCTGTCCCGTATGCGGCCCCCGGACCTGGCTTACGGACGCAGGCGGAAACGAACGTTCCCGGGACACCGATTCCATCCGGGAGACAGCCCGCTTATTACATGATGGGCATATACTTGCCGTCAAGGGGTTGGGCGGGTTCCATCTGGCCTGCGCAGCCACGGACCGGGACGCCGTACACCGCCTGCGGACCCGTAAAAACCGCTGGGGAAAACCTCTGGCCGTCATGGTCCCCGACGTCGAAACAGCCCGCAGGATCGCCGAAATTTCCGAGGCCGATGCCGAGTTGCTGACGGGAACCGTACGGCCCATCGTGCTTCTTCCGAGGCTTGAGAACTCCGGCCTTGATCCCGACCTTTCCCCGGACACATCGACCATCGGAGTCATGCTTCCATATACCCCGCTGCATCATGTTCTGTTTCGTTTATACGCCGAACGCTGTCCTGCAGACACGGTCCCCGCCCTGGTCATGACCTCCGGCAACCTGAGCTCCGAACCGATCGCCCTGGGCAACCGGGAGGCCCTGAAACGTCTTGGCACCATCGCAGATAATTTTCTCCTGCATAACCGGGACATCCTGATCCGGTGCGATGATTCCGTGGTCCGCACTGAAGGAGATGGAGTGCAGTTTTTCCGCAGGGCACGAGGGTACACCCCCTCCCCTATCTTTCTGGACAGCACCGGTCCCTGTGTCCTTGGGGTAGGTCCTTTGCTCAAGAACACCATTTGTCTGACCAAAGGGAGCCAGGCCTTTGTGTCCCAGCACATCGGGGACCTGGAGAACCTGGAGACGTTTTCTTTTTTCAAAGAAATAAATACCCACCTCGCATCCATTCTTCAGGTCAGTCCCGAGGCGGTTGTCTGCGATCTGCACCCGGACTACCTGTCGACCGGATACGCCCTGGAAGAGTCCGGTCTTCCGGTCTTTCAGGTTCAGCACCATGTGGCCCACATCCACGGCGTTATGGCCGAAAACCGATTTACGGGCAGAGTGCTTGGACTGGCCCTGGATGGAACCGGCCTTGGCGAGGACGGAACCCTGTGGGGAGGGGAACTGCTGCTGGTGGACAACCAGGCCATGACCCACTCCCGGGTCGGTCACTTCGCCCATATCCGTCTGCCCGGAGGGGAGAGCGCAATCAGGGAGCCGTGGCGTATCGCCAGAGGTTGTCTGCACGACCTCGGCATCATGGATGACGGGGGCGGACAATGGCCCTGGCTCCCGGAATATGCCCGGGCCGACAGTCTTGTCTCACAGATGCTCGACAAGGGGTTCAACGTCCCCCTGACCTCAAGCTGCGGCAGATTGTTCGACGCGGTCTCCGCCCTGCTCGGGTTGCGGTTGCGCATCGACTATGAGGGTCAGGCGGCCATCGTACTGGAGGATGTACAGGATATGGCTGTTACCGATTTTTACCCGTGCCCGGTTCTGGATACGGATACGGGGCTGATTCTCGATACCCGAACCATTCTTCGTCATGTGCTTTGGGCCCGACAAGAAGGGACAGCCGCTTCCGCGATAAGCCGTCGCTTCCACCTCGGTCTGATGCACGGTTTACGGGATTGGGCGGTACTGGGCGCCGAGCAGACAGGAGTACAGACCGTTGGCCTCAGCGGCGGGGTAATGCAGAACCGGACCCTGACCCGGGAGCTTCCGGAGATGCTGCGCCGGGCCGGTCTTGATGTGCTGCTCCATACGCAGGTGCCGCCAAACGATGCCGGCATATCACTTGGCCAGGCAGCGTACGGCCGAGGTATGCTCACGTCCCGGAACCCGGTATGACCGGGCCCCGGAACATGATCACGGAATGGATCGAACCGGAACTCGCCCCCCTGCTCCCGAGGTTTCTGGCCAATTGCAAAAGCGAAGCCGATCAGATCAGCGCCGCCCTGACTGCCGGGGACTGGGAGACAGTTTCCCGGCTCGGGCATGCCATCAAAGGGGCGGGAGGGTGGTATGGTTTTTCGGGTCTGGCCCGGATCGGATACCTGTTGCAACAAGCCGGTACGGAAATGGATGCGCAGGCAGTGGCGACGCATCTTGCCGCACTTCGGGACTATCTGGAAGGTGTTCGGGTCCGATACGCGTCCGAACCCGGAGATTAAGCACCCCTTGCAATGTAGCCGGTCCTGACTTAAGAAATTTCTTTTGGTCTTTATAAGCCCGTTCTGCCCGGAGCGGGCTTTCCAATTCGTTCCGCCCTATCTTCAAACCGATACGAGAACACCATGCCCCAGAAAGGTCCCCATATATCTCTTGCCCCCGAACGTCTGGTCAAACGGGTCCTCGGTGTCCCGCTGGAAGAATTTCAGACCTGGCCGGAATACCTTCAGGAACTGGCTCTGACTTTGGCCGAAGAGCTGTTCATCATCCGCTACAACCCGTTTATCACCCCCGAGTCTGTTCGGGCGAGCGTCCAGACCAGGCTTCAGGCCGAACGTTCCGCCCTGAGCCCGGAATACTTTCAGGAACTCTCCGGGTGCCTGGATCGATACTGGAACACGTTCGAGCAGGATAAGAGATTCAAGGCCAAGCTGGTCAAGCGGATGCAGGCCATCCTCCCCAAAGAACAGGTGGTTTCCGCGCCCAAGGCCCTCATCGAATGCTCCACGGACGCTACGGATCTGCGTATGGAGATTCCGGCCCTGGTCGTTTATCCGGAAACCACGGAACAGATTCAGGCCATTGTCCGTCTGGCCAACGAGATGGGGTTTCCCCTCATTGCGCGCGGAGGGGGCACCGGGGCCACGGGAGGTGCGGTTCCGGCCAAGACCAGGACTGTTGTGCTCAGTCTGAGCCGAATGAAGGAGATCCTTTCCGTGGACCCGGAAAACAGGACCATCTGTGCCCAGGCCGGGGTGATCACTCTGGACGCAATCAATGCAGCAGCCGCTCGAAATCTGCTGCTCACCGTGGACCCGGCCTCCAAGGCGGGGTCATCCATCGGGGGCAATGTTTCGGAAAATGCCGGAGGTCCGTTCGCCTTTGAGTACGGCACCACACTGGATAACGTCTTCAGTTACAAGATGGTCCTGCCTTCAGGGGATCTTATCGAGGTCAGACGACAGGATCATCCCAGACACAAGATTCTGTCCACGGAAACAGCGGTATTCGAGGTTCTGGATCACAACGGAACGCTCAAGGAAACCATTCGCCTCCCCGGAGACGAGATCCGTGGCAAGGGTCTGGGCAAGGATGTCAGCAATAAGTATCTCGGTGGTCTGCCCGGCATCCAGAAGGAAGGCGTGGACGGAATCATCACCGAGGTGTGTTTCACGGTGTTTCCTCAGCTGGCCCACGCCCGGGTTCTGTGTCTCGAGTTTTTCGGCAGTTCCATGCGCAACGCAATGTACGTGATCCGGGATGTGGCGGCCCTGCGGGATGACATCCGGCGCCAGGGAGACCTGGTCAAGATTTCGGCCATGGAGGAATTCGGGGTTAAATATGTCCAGGCCATCGAATACTCCAAGAAATCAAAGACATATGAGGGACAGCCCATTTCCGTGATCATCGTCCAGCTCGACTCCGACGATGCCGAGGCCTTAAACGATGCCGTCAGCAAAGTGGTGGATATCACGGCCGTCTATGACAACGTGGACAGCTTTGTGGCCCGGGACAAGAAAGAGGCTGAAGAGTTCTGGCACGACCGACACCAGCTGAGCGCCATATCCAAACGGACCAGTGGGTTCAAAATCAACGAGGACGTGGTCATCCCCCTGGACGTGGTTCCGGAATTCTCCGATTTTCTGGAAAGCCTCAACCTCCACTATCTGGCCGTGGCCTACCGCAAGGCCCTTCATGAGGTGCAACGTCTTCCGGAAGTGGACGTGGCCGACGAGTTCATTAAGATGGAGTTGGAGGTCACCTCGTCCATCCTTAAAGGAAACACCACCCAGGAGGTTCTGGCGGAACAGGACTTCCAGGTTCAGACCTCCTTTTTCTTTCAGGACTTGAAGAGCCGGTATCCGGCAGTTCAGGACAGGCTGGCCAAGATCTTCGACAATCTGCTGCAGACCAGAATCATCGTGGCCTGCCACATGCATGCCGGGGACGGCAACTGCCACGTGAACATCCCGGTCAACTCCAATGATCCGGAGATGCTTCATCTCGGGGAGGAGGCTGCGGAAAAGGTTTTCGCCAGAGTACTTGAACTCAAGGGCGGGGTCTCGGGCGAACACGGCATCGGGATCACCAAGATTTCCTTTCTGCAGGAGGATAAGATCCGGGCTCTGAAAGGCTACAAGAAAAAAGTCGACCCCAACAACATCTTCAACCCCGGAAAACTGACCCAGCGGGACCTGGTGGTCGTTCCCTACACGTTCTCCTTCAACCGGCTCATCAAGGATATCACCAAGACCGCACTGCCGGGGAAGGAGCGGCTTATCGACCTGCTCCTGAACATCCAGGCCTGTACCCGGTGCGGCAAATGCAAGCAGGTCTGTCCCATGTACCTGCCACAACGCGGCCTTTTATTCCATCCCAGAAATAAGAATATCACCCTGGGCGCCCTGATTGAGGCCATCTATTACTCCCAGCTCCAGACCGGAGATCCGGATCCCCGCCTGCTGCGCGAACTCAGGAATATCATGGACCACTGCACCGCGTGCGGGAAGTGCATGGCCATCTGTCCGGTGAAGATCAAGACCCAGGATGTGACCCTGCATATCCGGGCCTACCTTGAGGAAAAGGGGGCCGGCGGACACCCGCTCAAAACCCGGGTTCTCAATCTGCTCGGCAAGGACCCGCAGGCATCCCTGCCCGTCGCCGCAAAGGCCGCCTCTCTGGGCCAGGAGGTCCAGAACAGGGTGGTCGGATTCATTCCAGGCAAGTGGCGGGAGCGGATGAAGTCCCCTCTGTTCAAGGGAAAGGGGCCGGTCACGGAATTCACCAATCTGGCCGCATCCCTAAAACTGGATAAGGGAGGAACCTTCACTCCGAAAAACGGAATTGGAGAGACCGTACTTTATTTTCCCGGATGTGGTGCGGGGCTGTTCTACCGGGACATCGGTCTGGCCTCCATATACCTTCTCCTGCGGTCCGGTGTTTCCGTGCTGGTTCCGCCCAAACACCTCTGCTGCGGGTATCCTCTGCTCGCTTCAGGGTGTACCGAGGCGTTCGAGCGTATAGGCCGTGAGAATCGTAAACAGCTCAACGACCGGATCGCCAAGGCCAACCTGCGGGGTATGTCCATCCAGGCCATTCTGACCTCTTGCGGCACGTGCCGGGAGGGAATTGAGGGGTATCAACTCAAGTCCCATCAGACCGAAAAGCTGATCCATCAGGACGTGGTTCAGTTTCTGCTGACCCGTCTGCCTTCGTTCGACGCCGGAAATACCCCGAACCGACTTGTCTATCACGCGGCCTGCCATGCGGAATGGACCGGCGTGCCCAAACTCAAGGCCGCGGACATGTATTCCGATGCTCTGTCCGACCTGCTCGGGACCGAAACCCGGATCAGCCCTCGCTGCTGCGGGGAGAGCGGGCTCGGCGCCCTGACCTCTCCGGATATCTACAACCGGCTCCGGGCCCGGAAGCGGGAACAGCTCACCGAAGATCTGCAGGGATACCCGCAACAGGATCCCATTCTGGTCGGGTGTCCGTCCTGCAGGATCGGCATTACCCGGACAATGATGGAAATGGGGGTGGAAAAGGAGGTTCTGCATACTCTGGAGTATCTGGCCAGGCTGGCCGGAGGACCGAAATGGAAAAAGGATTTCCTCAAGGCACTGGGCAAAGCCCGACAGGCTGGCGGGGCACGCATTGTCGCCCTGTAGTGAAACAATGCGCTATCTCGGTATCGACTTCGGCCTGAAACGGGTCGGTCTGGCCCTTACGGACCCGGCCGGAACCATGGCCTTTCCGTACAAGACCCTGCACAGAACAACGCGCAGGCAGTTTTTCGAAGACCTGCTTGCCGTCATGGACCAGGAAAAGGTTGAGGGGGTGGTCCTCGGACTCCCCCTCGACCTCGAAGGGCGGGAAACCGAAACCACCCGGCAGGTGATCAACTTTAAAAACAGTCTGGCCAGACGGACAGACCTGCCCATTTACCTGGTCAATGAAGCACTCTCTTCCTTTGAAGCGGAGCAGACCCTGACGTCGACCGGAATGAAGAAGAAAAAACAGAAACCGGTTCTGGACCAGATGGCCGCGATCATTATTCTGGAAAGTTTTTTAGCCTCTCGATAACACCCTATGCGCTACTTTGCTCTCTTTACTCTCTTCGCCGCATTTTCCCTGGCTGCAGCTGACGGGTACCGGTTTATGACCCTGCCCCCGGAACGGGACGGTCGGGAAAAAATCGTGACCATCGCCAAGGGGGAGTCGGTCAGGACCATTGCCCGCAGACTCGAAAATGAAAATATTCTGCGCAGTGATTGGCGGTTTCGAATCCTGATCCGCTTTAACAAGAAGCAAGGCTCGGTCCAGGCCGGAGAATTTGCCCTGCGTACCGATCTCTCCCCGTACGAGGTGCTGCGCAAACTGACCTCGGGGCAGGGTGTACTGTATCGCCTGCAGATCATAGAGGGATCGACCTGGTGGCAGATTCGGGACAAGGCCGAGGCCACGGGACTGGTGACCGGGGAGAGCGTCGAATCCGCGATCAGGGACCCTGAGCTGCTGGCCCGTTTTCAGATCCCCTATGCCACCGCCGAAGGATTTCTTTTCCCGGAAACCTACCATGTTTCCCGCTCCCGAAACAAGGATGGGCGGGGGTTGGTGGTTCTCTTTCTAGAGACGTTCCAACGTCAGACCCGTGACCTGGATTGGGACGCTCCGCTTCCTGTTCCGTTGACCCGCCCGGAGATCATCACCCTGGCCTCCCTCGTGGAAAAGGAGACCGGACGTGCCGATGAGCGGGCCCGCATCGCCGGGGTGTATCTGAACCGGTTGAAACGGGGCATGCTTCTGCAGTGCGACCCGACCATTATTTACGGCCTCGGCCCTGAATTCAACGGCAATCTGACCCGAAAGAATCTGCGCGATTCCTCTAACCCCTATAATACCTACCGCCATAAAGGACTTCCTCCCGGTCCGATCTGCTCGCCGGGCCTGGCCTCCATCAAGGCCGTGCTGCACCCGGAAGAGCACGAGTTTCTGTTTTTTGTGTCCACCGGAGACGGATCACACATCTTCAACACCACATTGCGGGGCCACAACAAAGCGGTTCGTCGCTACCAACTCCGCTGATACCCCGACGACCAAAAAGCAGTCCATATAGATGAAAGGGCTGCGTTTTTTATGGCAACCCCTTGACAAAAATGAAAACTCTCTCCAAAAAGTCAGACTGTACCCAAAAATTTTGGGACAGGAGGATCAGTCCCGATCACCGGGAAGTTATTGGGGATTCGGTCTGTTTTGCAGGTCGACAGTTGAACAACAGGAGGTTTGTTGTGAAAAAGCTCACTTTGATGTGTCT
>JAWLGC010000137.1:0-5499 GCA_041685265.1 Desulfomicrobiaceae bacterium
TAAGAAATTTGAGAATTTAAGAAATTTCAGAAATTGAAAGAGCAGGCGCTAACATCTTATAATTTCTCAAATTTCTAAAATTTCTTAAATTTGAAATTTCTAATTTTGTAAAAAGGACCTGAATAGTTACAAAAATGATTGCATACAACCTGCTTGAGAGCAATGGGCGCAACAGAGAATATAACAGATCTGTTTTCTGCGCCAGACCACGGGATGCCGTCACCATGGCGGGGCGCATGCTTCTATGATGCCTCCCGTCTCCGTGCGTCTGCTTGGATCTGCGGACTGTGCCGCCCTGGCCGCGCTGGAAGCACAGTGCTTCCCGGATTCCTGGTCCCCGGAGCAGTTTCGGGCCGCCATGTCCCGAAAGAGTTTTGCGGCCCTGGGGGCGGAGGATGTTTCCGGTCTGGTGGCGTACGTGACCGTGTACCATATTGTGGACGAAGTGGAGATCCTGAATCTCGGTGTGGCGCCGGCAGCCCGGGGAACAGGGAACGGCCGCGCTTTTCTGCTGGGTTGTCTCGGGTGGTGGCGAGAGCGGGATGTGGCCAGAGTGTTGCTTGAGGTGCGGCCATCGAATGTGGCGGCGATCCGACTGTACCACGGCTGCGGTTTCCGAAAAACCGGCTCGCGCCCGGGGTATTTTCAGGACACCGGGGAGGATGCACTGCTTATGGAGTGGGGATTTTAGAACGGTAGTGATTGAATTTTCAAGGGTTCTCGGATATGCAAGCCGGGCTGCGACGGTTCGGAATTTTTTGTATTGATTCCGGCCTGCGCCCATTTCATGACATTTTTTCAAGCGGATAGTCTGTTCGTTGAACCAAGGAGTTTTAAATGCTTTTTCTGGACCAGGTTGATATTTCCGGGAAGCGTCTGTTGATAAGGGTTGATTACAATGTCCCTCTGGACGGAAACAGGATCACCGATGACAACAGAATCGCGGCGAGTCTGCCCACTCTGCGTCACGCCCTGGATCAGGGGGCGTCCCTTGTGTTGTGCTCTCATCTGGGAAGACCGAAAGGCGAGGTCCGGTCGGAATTTTCTCTGCGGCCGGTGGCGGCCCGGCTCCAGGAACTGCTCGGCCGGGAGGTGCGCATGGCTCCGGATTGCATCGGGGCGGAAACAGAAGCACTGGCAGGAGATCTGGCCCCGGGACAGGTTCTCATGCTGGAGAATCTCCGTTTTCACGCCGGGGAAACCAAAAATGATCCGGAATTTTCCCGCAGCCTTGCTGCCATGGGAGACGTGTACGTCAACGACGCCTTTGGGGTGTCCCATCGGGCCCATGCCTCCGTGGTCGGCGTGACCGGTCACATGGATGTGTGTTGCGGCGGATTTCTGCTCAAGAAGGAGTGGGAATATCTGGGAGAAGCGTTGAAGGATCCGGCCAGGCCGTATGTGGCTATTGTGGGCGGCTCCAAGGTCTCCTCCAAACTCGGTATTTTAAACGCCCTGCTGGATAAGGTTGACTCCATCATCATCGGCGGAGCCATGGCCAATACCTTCCGCAAGGCCCAGGGGCTCGGGGTGGGGACCTCCCTGGTGGAGAATGATAAGCTGGATGATGCCATGCAGGTCATGGTGAGAGCCCAGGAGAGCGGGGTGCGGCTGTATCTGCCCGTGGATGTGATTATGGGAACCGGTCCTAAAGGAGAGGTTGCCTCGGGCGTGCGTCCCTATCAGGATATCCCCGAGGATGAAATGATTCTGGACAGCGGACCGGCCAGCCATGTGCTTTTTTCCGAAGTGCTCAAAACCGCCCGGACCGTTGTGTGGAACGGACCGGTGGGCGCCTTTGAGAATCCGGCTTTTGCCCAGGGGTCTTTGGGGTTGTGCCATACCGTAGCCGCTTTGACGGATGCCCTGACCATCGTGGGGGGCGGAGATACCGGTGCCATTATCCATCAGGTCGGACTGGAAGAGAATTTTTCCTTTCTTTCTACTGGAGGAGGATCCTTTCTCGAATTTCTGGAAGGCAGGGAACTTCCGGCCTTCAAAGCCCTTGAGGAGTGTGCGGTGCGATGAAAAAACTGATGGCAGCCAACTGGAAGATGTTCAAGACCGTGGCCGATGGCGTCCAGACCGCCCGGGAGCTGCGAGAGGAAGTACAGGGAGATCTGCCTGAGGACAGGGAGGTCCTGGTCCTTCCTCCGGCCATCATGCTCGAGCAGGTTTCAGCTGTGCTCGGCAATGCTCCCGGGATGGCCGTGGGGGCGCAGAACATGTATCCGGCCGAGCAGGGGGCGTTCACTGGAGAGATTTCTCCCGTCCAGATCAAAGACTGCGGTTGTTCCTACGTTTTGGCCGGTCATTCCGAACGTCGACATGTGCTCGGCGAGTCGGACCGGTTCGTGGGGGACAAGGTCCGCTTCGGTCTGCAGGCCGGTCTGCACATGATTCTGTGTGTCGGAGAAACCATTGAAGAACGCAAGGCCGGCAGGGTGGAAGAGGTTCTCTCCCGCCAGCTCGAACAGGGGGTGAAAGACATCCCCGGAGTGGAAGCAAAACGGCTCGTAATCGCTTATGAGCCGGTCTGGGCCATTGGGACCGGCGAGGTGGCCGGACCGGATGAAATCCTGACGGTTCATCGGTTTGTTCGCAACGTCCTGAAAAAACTCCTCCCGTCTCTTGCTGACGAGGTGCGGATTTTGTACGGGGGCAGCGTGAAGCCGGACAACTGCGCGTCCATTCTCTCTCTTGACAATGTCGACGGGGTACTGGTAGGTGGCGCAGGCTTGGACGCACAGAGTTTCAGCCGGATCGTTCTGGCATAATATTTTGGAGGATTTCACGTTGAATTCACTGCTCATCACCATTCATATCATTGCCTGCATCGCCCTGGTCGTTCTGGTTCTGCTTCAGTCCGGAAAAGAGGGCATGGGAGTCATCTTCGGAGGTGGCGGGGGGTCTCTGTTCGGAGGGTCCGGTGCCGGAGGCCTGCTTGTCAAGCTGACGGCCGGTGTCGCGACGGTATTCATGGTCACCTCTTTGACATTCACCTATCTCGGCACCCGGGAGATGGCAGAAGAGAGGCAGTCCATCATCCTCGACATGCCTGTGGAACAGCAGGCCGCACCGGCAGTTCCTGCGGCACCCGAGCAGAAATAGATCGAAATCTCCGTCCTGCATAAAAAATGCTGGACAATCCTCGGCAGCGCATATAAACGCACTGCATTCCGCATCCGGAAGACCGGAACGGAACGTTATAAAGCCGAAGTGGTGGAATTGGTAGACACGCTATCTTGAGGGGGTAGTGGGCCACGCCCGTGGGGGTTCGAGTCCCCCCTTCGGCACCAAAAGTAAAACGCCTTCAATCAGAAACGATTGAAGGCGTTTTTGTGTTTGAAATAGGGGCAAAAGGTTGCCCACACCTTTACTATCAGGGGGCGGAAGAGTACGGAAACCAGATCCGTTTTGAAATGTGGAGTTTTCAATATCAACCCGTGTTCTCGGCAGGAACATCATGCGTGTTTATCTTCTTCTCATAGGATCGGTTTGCTGTTGGGGCGCCACCTGGATCTCCGGTCGGGTCCTGGCCCAGGATATGGGCCCCTTTTCCGCGGCCTTTCTCCGGTTTCTGGCTGCCTCGGTATTTCTGTTCTTCTGGTCCTGCCGCACTTTCGGGCATGCGCCGAAGCTGACGCGGAAGCAGCTGCCCGGGCTGATCCTGCTTGGGGTAAGCGGGGTGTTCAGCTATAATTTCTTTTTCTTTTCCGGGTTGAAGACCGTGGCCGCCGGGCGGGCAGCGCTCATCATCGCCTGTATTCCCGTGGTCATCTGTCTGGCGTCGGCGTTGCTGTTTCGGGAACGGCTGACTTCCAAAAAGATCGTCGGGACCCTGCTTTCTCTGACCGGGGTGTCCATCGTGCTGGCCCATGGGAATCCCTTTACTCTGCTGGCGGAACCCATTTCGTCGGGTGATGTGATGATTCTTGGGTGCGTGGCCAGCTGGGTGGTGTACTCTATGGCCGGAAGTCGGGTCATGCGTGGTGTTGATCCTCTCCTGGCCGTGACCTGGTCCTGTATTATCGGCGATGTGCTGCTTTTTCCCTTTGCCCTGTCCCATGGACTGCTCGGGGATATTGGAACGGCGTCCCTGGTGGACTGGGGAAACCTTTTGTTTCTCGGGGTGATAGCCACGGGACTGGCCTTTACCTGGTATTACCAGGGTATTAAAGCCATCGGCCCGGCCCGGGCCGGGATTTTTATCAACCTGGTGCCGGTGTTTGCGGTGATTCTGGGATTTTTAATTCTCGGGGAGCCGATTTATATCTCCCTTCTTGTTGGCGGAGCGTTGACCCTGTCCGGAGTCTGGCTGACCAACCGGTAGAGGAATGTCCCTTTTTGAACGTTGTTGAAAATTATTCCGAAATCAGGCATAAAATGCAAACGGTTAAATAATTTTCAGGAGGGGAAATGAAAAGATTCGCTGGTTGTAAACGTCTGCTGTGTGGGCTGACCGCCCTGGGTATGGTTCTGGCGCTGGCCGGTCCGTCTCAGGCCGGGTTCAAAAAAGAGTATCGGATGACCATCACCATTGGTCCGAGCTTCTATTGGGGCATGGGGGCCCTTAAGTTCTGTGAGCTGGTCAAGGAGAAGACCGACGGCCAGATTACCATCAAGCCCTATTTTGGCAGTGCCCTGATGAAGGGGGCCCAGCTCAAGGCACCCCAGATGGTGGCCAAGGGGGCCATTGACTGTGCCTATGACTCCACCATCAACGCCTCTCCGGTCATTCCGGAGATGAATGTTTTTTCCCTCCCGTTTTTTATCAACACCTTCGAAAATCTGGATAAGCTCGAAACCGGAGAGACCGGCAAAGCCATCTTTGAGGCCATGGACAAGAAGGGCCTGGTGGGGTTGGCCTGGGGTGAAAACGGGTTCCGTCAACTGACGAACAGCAAGCACCCCATCAACACTCCGGCCGATATGAAAGACCTCCGGGTCCGGGTTGTGGGCAGTCCGCTGTTTGTGGACACCTTCCGGGAGCTGGGTGCGGATCCGGTGAACATGAACTGGGGAGATGCCACCACCGCCTTCCAGCAGGGCGTGGTGGACGGCCAGGAAAATCCGGTTGGCGTGCTCCTGCCTGTACAGATCTGGCAGTACCACAAGTACGGCACCTTCTGGAACTACCTTATCGATCCGGTCCTGGTCTACTGGGGCAAGCGGCAGTGGGCCAGGTTCCCGCCGGAGATTCAGAAAGTCATCCGTGAGGCGGCCGAGGAATCGGCCCGGTTCGAAAAGGCGCTCTGCCGGGCCGGACTTGACGGCGGCGAGTCTTTGAAGATCCTCAAGGAAGAGTTCGGGCACACCATGGAAATCCCCGATCCCATCGCCTATATGGAAGAAAAAGGCATGGAGGTTTCCTTCCTGACCCCGGAAAACCACAAGAAATTTGTGGAAGCCACCAAGCCGGTTTACGAGAAGTGGATTCCCATCATCGGTGAGGACCTGTACAAGAAGGCCCTCAAAGACATGGGCAGATAGTCTGTC
>JAWLGC010000138.1:0-5478 GCA_041685265.1 Desulfomicrobiaceae bacterium
CGGGGCCTATGGCGGGTTCTGTTCCCTGGACCGGCTCACCTCCCTGTTCTGCTTTGGTTCCTACCGGGACCCGAACCTGTTGCGGACCCTTGAGGTCTACGACGGGGCAGCGGGTTTTCTGGCCGGGACCCCCCTGTCCGAGGCCGAGGTGGCCAAGGCCGTGATCGGGGCCATCGGGGATATGGATCAGCACCAGCTGCCCGATGCCAAGGGATATTCTTCCATGGTCAGGTGGCTGCTGGGGATTACGGATGCACGCAGGCAGGAGATCCGGGACCGGATTCTGGCCACCCGGGAAGAGGATTTCCGCAGATTTGCCACAGCGCTCGAGGCCGGGGCGAGGTCCGGGAGGGTCGCGGTTATGGGGGCCAAAGAGGGAATCTCCAAAGCCATGTCCGAAGGGCTGGTCCTGGATCGTGTCAAAAAAGTTCTTTGAACCGACCAAAAATGAAAGGGCCGCTTGCGCGGCCCTTTCGACAGGAGAAGAGGATGAATCTTGACTTGCTGTGTCGAACTATATCTAGCACGCTTCATGCCAAATATTGAAATATGCGGCCGGGAAAAGCTTTTTTTGTAAGGCCTTCTCAAATATTCCATGAAATGAACAGGTTGTGATTTTTTTTTCTACTCAAGAGTCCTTTTGAAAGGATGTTCTCAGCTCGGTCTTCAGGGAAATCCCGGGAAGAACCGGAGGGCGATCATGATTTTGTGCAAAAAAAAGCGCCCGGTGCATGCACAAGTGCATGTTGTAACCGGGAATGACAGGTTCTAAACCAGACCTACTTTGAAACGTTGCGTTTTCAATTTCAGCCCAGGACAGAAGAATTTTAACAGGAGACAAGGAGAAGCAGGAGGGAAGAAAAAACGTAATGATTCATCTCGGCTAAAAAAGCATGGGATTATAAGGAATAAGAGGAATAAAGGGATTACGGTCAGGGGCAGGATAATCCTGTAATCCTGCGACGAAGGAGCATAATCCGCTTAATCCTGGAGAGGGTACCTGAATAGCTGCGAAAAAACTCTCTTTCTCCCGTTCTTTCTCCTTGCCTCCTGTAAAGTGTCTTTCCTGAAAACTCCGTCTTTCAAAATGTGTTTGGTTTAAGATACCCGGCCCCTGTCAGCCGTTAGCTGATAGAAAGCCGGTTTCCTGTACAAAAGAATTGACAGCGGGTATTCTTGGGCTTACCGGGAAAGTGAACGGGAAGAACGAAAGCAGGTGTCGACAAGGCAGCGGGCCTTGTGGTCATATACCGAAACTTCCGCAACAGGAGGGTAGGGCGACATAGAAGGAAGAGAGGACAGCACGCCCGCAGAGGGGCTTGAAAGGATTTGTTGCTTAAAACGCTGACACCACCTCCCCACCCGCCACAGGCGATGGGAGAATTCCGGTAACCGGATAGCGAAGCAGACAAATCCTTTCGTTTTTGGTGCTCACTCTGTTCTGTCTGTCGAACGGGCCAGCACATGCTCTTCAGGCACAAAGCAGGTGAAGGTTCCCTGAAAAGCAACATCTCCCGCTTCCGAGCGGACCTCTACGCTCACCATCCGTTTTTTTCCCTTCTCATCCATGAGTTGTGCTTCTGCCAGAAGTTTCTCTCCCTGCCTGCACGGCTTTAGAAATCGCACCTCCGCAGCACCAAGCACCACATTGGCATCATTGACCGCAAGCATGGCAGCGTAATCGGCCATCCCGAACACGAATCCGCCGTGCACCAGACCGGTTTCGTCGGCCGCCATCTCCGGTCCCGGCGTCAGTTCGAGCTCGCATTGTCCCGGCTCCACCTTCAGGGGCGTGCCGCACAGCTTTCGGTCGATGCGGTGATGGGTTCTGATGTCCATGGGCGATCTCCTTATGGTTGACGGATCATGGCCAGGAGGGCGGCCGGTTTCTCCAGGGGGACGGCATGTCCGCAGTCGGGCAGGATATGCAGTCTGCTTCCGGGCAGGGTGCCGTGCAGTTCCTGGAATTCGTTTACAGGGCTGATGCGGTCGTGGCTGCCGCACACGAACGTGATCTTATGCTGCAGAAGCTCCCAGTATCGCCGCACCGGAAAGGTTGCGGCGATTTTTTTGATGGCCCGCAGCCTGCGCACCCGGGCCCGGGACATGATCAGTTCCCGCCATTTCTTTCGATATCCGGCGATTTTGTCGGCATCGAGCACATGCACGTTGTGCACGATCCGCTCCAGTTCCCGGTGAAAAAAGCAGGAGCCTCGTCCTGTTCCGCGCGTGGGGGTGTACCGGCTGGCCGGCAGGTGGCTGGCCACCAGAACCAGTCTTTGCGCCTGTTCGCCCAGGATCAGGGCCAGGGTGCCTCCCAGGGAATTGCCCACCACCACGGTCTCCCGGCAGGGCCAGTCCGGCGGGAGGGAGTCCAGCACATGCCCGGCCAGTTCGTCCAGGCAGTTGTACGGTGAGTCGAAGTAGGGAATCCGCGGAGCCAGGACCCGGTCCCCGGGAAGTTCGGCCATGATGTGCTCCCAGTCGTCCGGGTCGCCGGCCAGGCCGTGCAGAAAGAGAAAGCGCATGTCCACATCCTTTTCATGGATTGAGGGCAAAAAACAGGTTCTATTATCGATGAAAACGGTCGGTTTGTCCACTCCCGGGGTTTGACAGAATCGGCCTGGAAGGTGAAAACCCGCTTCGGCGAAACTTTTTTTCATCATCCACCAGGACATCGCTTATGCCCCCCATTTCCAGAAAGACGCTTGTTTCCCGCTACAAACAACTCCCCAAGGCGCATCAGGCTGTTCTGCAGATGTGCTCCGTCATTTACTGCGGTGCCTCGAGAACTAAAATACATGCCTGCCTGAATACGGTGAAGGAACTTCTGCCCGGAAAGAAGCTCTGGGCACCCACGCAGACGGAAACCTACCTGAAGACCCTGCGCTCCAAAGGGCTGCTCGGCAGGGAGAACGAGCCGACCGGGCTGATTGTCGATCATGTCTGCCGCAAAGCAATGGAAGCGGGCCACTACGACCCCATGAGCAGGGCCGTGCTTAAAGAGATTCCAAATCCGGCGAAAAACTGGTGGATGGATCTGTCCGACCGGGCCAGGGTGCGCAATGTTCGCATTGCCGTGTACACCGGCCGGTGGCAGCTTTATGGCAAGGAAATGGACGCGTTGGGAGGGAAGCGGAGCACCGCAAAAAAGTATGCGATTCTTGATGGCCTGCTTCTGAGCGATTTTGACATCGACTGGTACCTGTCGCTGTCCAACTGGTTCCTGAAGGAGAGTCGGGACCTGATTATCAATTACTGCATGCTCAACGCTATCGTTCCGGATGCACTGTTCAACTACGGCGAAACCATACTCAAGGATTCCAAACGATCGATCGAAGAGGGCCGGAGGTGGGCCAGTGCTCTGGTCATGCTCGCTGTTCTGGCAGGGAGACCGGACCGGGTGGATGCTGTCGTTGAGCGGGAGCCGGAACTGCTCGAGTTTCTGGGCAGCGCGCCCATGGCTGCGGCGATTCGGGGAGAACTTGTGCAGGCCCGGGATGGGTTTGAGAACGAGTTGCGAGCCATGCGCAAGGGTGTGGGGGACAAGAATGCTGTCTGGTTCGGTTTTCAGGGCAGCCTGTTGTTTCTTGCCTGCCTTGCCGAAGGGAGCAGCGCATCCCTGAAAAAAGGGGCACTCGTGGCCGGACAGAGTCGCCGGAAAAATAACGCGGAGAGCCTTAACGGCGACATAGCCCCATGTTTCCAGGCCATGTTTGCCGCAAAAAACGGGGATATGAATGACGCCGAGGTGTATCTGGGCCGGGCCGGGGAGAGCTACGAGCAGGCTCCACGGGTCAGGAAATTTATCATACTGCTGGCCGGATACGTGGTGAAGACAACGCTGGACTCGTCTCAGGTGTCACACCTTAAGGATCTGCTGGAAGGGTTCAAGCAGGACGGAGCGGACTGGCTGGCGCTGGAGTGCGGGGCGATTCTGGAGCAGGTCGGTAAATGCCCGGCTCCGGTCAAAAAGTGGATGGCGCATATTACGGCCGAGCGGGGGATCAGTTCTCTGGTTCAGAAGATTCGGATCGAGGAGATCTGGGAGCGTTCGTTGAATGCCCTGATCCTGGCCGGAACCGGAGACGCGGTCGATGGAGCCGGGGAACCGGAGACCCGGCTGGTCTGGTGTGTTTCCTGGTCGGGAGGCAGGCTTTCCCTGTGCGGCAAGGAGCAGAAGCGGTCCAGGCACGGCAGATGGAGCAAGGGAAGGGGGGTTGCCATGGCCCGGTTGATGTATCGTGATGTGCAGAATCTGAGCCCGGAAGATGAGGCCGTCTGTAAGACCATTATACGCAATGACTACTCGGATCATCGGCAGTTCGGGGAGTACATCTTTGACTGGGATACGACACTGCCTGCTCTTGTGGGGCACCCTCGTATCGTGCAGGACGGAAGCACCTCCGTCTCCGTCGAGTTTCTGGAAGGCGAACCCGAACTGCTTGTCCAAAAGAGTGGAGCCCGTCTGCTTATAAGCCTGTCCACAAGACCCGCCGGACAGGCAATGTATACGGTGGTTCGCGAGACGCCGACCCGCTATGTGGTTGTGCGCTGGACAGACAAGCTGCGCCGGCTGGCTGCCATTGTCGGCCCCGACGGCCTCGATGTTCCGGAAGAAGCCGCCGACCGGGTCCTGCAGGCCGTGGCCTCCATTTCTTCCCATGTCACGGTCCAGTCGGATATCGGCGGTGTCAATGATGAGCTGCCCTCGGTGGACGGCGATCCCACGCCGCTGATGCACCTGGTTCCGGCCGGGACCGGATTTCGGGCCGAGATGTTCGTGCGTCCCTTTGTGGAGGCCGGACCCTACCTCAAGCCGGGGCAGGGAACGAAACATGTCATTGCCGAGATCGAGGGCGTCAAGACGCAGGCCGTGCGGGAGCTTGATAACGAGGCTGCGCTGGCCCGGGGGGTGGAAGAGCAGTGTCCCTCCCTGATCGACACGGATGAAGGCGAACGCCGCTGGGCTCTGGACGGGCCCGAGGAATGTCTTGAGCTGCTTACCTGTCTCAAACGGGAACAGGACCAGGGAAATGTCCGGGTGTTGTGGCCCGAAGGCGAAAAAATCAAGCTGGCCCCGGAACTCAACTTTTCCAATTTCGATCTCAAGGTGCACAAGCAGCGGGACTGGTTCGAGGTTTCCGGTGATCTGACTGTCGGCGGAGAGAAAGTCATGAACATGAAGAGCCTGCTGGAACTGTTGCGGGCCACGCCGGGCAGGTTCATCTCTCTTGGTGACGACACCTTTTTGACATTGTCCAAAAAGCTGCGCCACAGGCTCGAGGAACTGGACGCCTACTCCGACGGCAGGGGCAAGGAGGTGCGCCTCAACCCCCTGGCCGCTCTGGCCTTTGACGGACTGGACGAGGAATTTGCAAACCTTGAAACCGACGAGCACTGGAAAGCCCGGTTTGCGCAGGTCCGTTCTGCCAGGGATCTGGAACCCGAGGTGCCCTCCACCCTCAAAGCGGATCT
>JAWLGC010000139.1:0-5429 GCA_041685265.1 Desulfomicrobiaceae bacterium
GGAAAGATCGTGGGTGATGAACATGTAGGTCAGCCCCCGTTTTTCCTGAGCCTCCATAAGCAGATTCAGGACCTGAGCCTGGATTGAGACATCAAGGGCGGAGATGGGCTCATCAGCCACGATAAATTCCGGATCCACAGCCAGGGCCCGGGCGATGCTGATCCGCTGACGCTGGCCCCCGGAAAATTCATGCGGAAAACGTTCTCCCCACTGCGGGTCAACCCCGACCATGTCCATGACCTCGTCCACCTTGTCCCGCACCTCTGCTCTTGTGATGCCCGGGTTGTGAAACAGGACCGGTTCTTCCAGAATCTGCCTGGCGGACATGCGCGGGTTCAGGGAGGCGTAGGGATCCTGAAAAATCATCTGCATTCTGGCCCGATACGGCAGCATACGGGAAGCGGACAGATTGTCGATCCGCTCCCCTCGGTACAGGATCCTGCCGGAGTTGGGCGGGTACAGCCCGAGAACGGTCCGGCCCAGGGTCGATTTCCCGCACCCGGATTCTCCGACCACGCTGAAGGTTTCCCCGGGAAAAATATTGAAGCTGACGTTGTTCACGGCCTTGACCGAGGTTGTACGCAGGGTCGGTCTGCCCCCCCTGAGGGAGAGCCGATCCAGAAAGCCACCGGAAATATCAAAATGCTTGACCAGATTTTCGACCGAGATGACCTTTTCGATAGTTGTGGTGAGTGTTTGATTCATGATCATTTCCTTTCCTGGTCCAGAAGAAAACAGGCCGTTTCTCCGCCGGTTTCCGGGCAGGGAAACATCTCCGGCTCCCGGGTCCGGCAGATATCCATGGCATGGGGGCAACGCGGATTAAAAGCGCATCCGGGTGGGATCGAGGTCAGATTGGGCATCATGCCCGGAATCTGGGCCAACCGCTTTCCACGTTGTTCGGACTGGGGCAGGGCCGCGATCAGCCCCCGGGTGTAGGGGTGCTGCGGGTTGCGCACAATCTTGTCCGTTTCCCCCTTTTCGATGATCCGCCCGGCGTACATGACCGCGATCTTGCGGGTCACCTGGGAGACAACGCCCAGGTCATGGGTGATCAGGATCAGTCCCTTGCGTTCCTTGTCGCAGAGCTCCAGGAGCAGATCCATGATTTCGGCCTGGATGGTCACGTCCAGAGCCGTTGTCGGCTCATCGGCAATGATCAGGGAGGGATTGGTGATCAGGGAGGTAGCGATGACGATACGCTGGCGCATGCCGCCGGAGAGTTCGTGCGGATACTGCTCCAGGCGTTTTTCCGGTGAGGGAATGTATACCTTGCGCAGATTTTCCAGAGCCGTTTCCCGGGCCTCGGCCCGGGAAACTTTTTTGTGGGCCAACACCGTTTCCATCATCTGTGTGCCCACAGTCAGGACCGGATTCAGGGTCATCATGGGGTCCTGAAAAATCATTGAAATCCGGTTGCCCCGAATATCGCGCATTTTTTCCAGAGGCAGAGAGCTGATTTCTTCACCTTCGAAAACCACGTTTCCTGAGGCGATAAACCCGGGTTTGCCGATCAGGTTGATGACGGAGAATCCGGCCACGGACTTGCCGGCCCCGCTTTCGCCCACCAGTCCCATTCGTTCCCCGGGATCGAGAGAGAAGGTGATGCCGTTCAGGGCGGTCAGATCCCCGGCCCGCAGTCCGAATTTGACCACCAGATCGTTGACTTGAAGAAGTTTGGTCATGATTCAGCCTTTATACAATTTGGGATTGAGCACGTCTCGCAGCCAGTCGCCGAGCAGATTGATAACCAGAATGAGCACCACGAGCAGGATGCCCGGGAAGATGGTGATCCACCAGGAGCCGCTGAATATGTACTCGAAACCGGAATTGATCAACGAACCGAGGGACGGCTGCGTAGGGGGCATGCCCAGCCCGAGAAAGGACAGGGCCGCCTCGCTCATGACCGCATTGGCCACCTGGACCGTGGAGATGACCAGGATCGGTGAGAGGGTGTTGGGCAGAATGTGCCGCCACATGATACGACTCGAACTGAAACCGATAACCCGGGCCGCCTCCACATACTCTTTTTTTCTTTCCGCCATCACCGAGGCGCGCACGGTTCGTGCGTATTGGGGCCATTCTGCAATGCCGATGACTATGATCAGAAAAGGGACGGCCATTTCTTCATATCTGCCCACACCGAACATGGACTGAAACACGGCACTAAGCACAATGGCCACCATCATAGTCGAGAACGAGAGCTGGATATCGGCCAGGCGCATGAGCACTGCATCGACTTTCTTGCCGATATACCCGGCCAGCAGGCCGAGCATGATCCCCAGGGCAGCCTGCATGGCCACGGCTCCGAGGCCGATGAGGATGGAGATGCGCATCCCGTACAGCATGGTGGACAGCATATCCCTCCCCTGAGAGTCGGTGCCCAGGGGAAATTCGGACGATCCGGAACCGTTACCGAGCAGGACCGGGGGGAGCTCCGAATTCATGATGTCAATGGTGGCTGTGTCGTACGGGTCGTGCGGGGCAATCAGCGGGGCTGAAAAGCTTCCCACCACCAGGACGAGCAGAATCGTAAAACTGACGATGGCCACCTTGTCATGCAAAAAACTGTACAGCAGATAGGATTCTTTGAATTTTCTCCAGGCACGCATCATTTTCTCCCGGTTACGCGGACCATTGGATTGACCAGTCCGTAGATGAGATCAACCACAGTGTTCACGATGACGAACACGATTCCCACAAAAATGAGGTAGGCCACCAGCAGGGAGGTGTCAGAGCGCTCAACCGCTTCCAGGAACAGGAAGCCCATGCCCTGCCATTGGAACACGGTCTCGGTGAGAATGGTGAAGGCGATCATGGTCCCGATCTGCACTCCGCCAACGGTGATGACCGGGAGGAGGGTGTTCTTGAAGGCGTGCAGAAACCAGATCCGCCACCGGTGCAGTCCCTTGGCCCAGGCAAAGCGGATATACTCCGACTCAAGAACCTCCATCATCTCGGACCGGATCAACCGGATGAACAGCGGCAGCATGATGGAGGAGAGGGACACCGTGGGAAGAATGAGGTGGAGCAGGCCGTCTGCTGTGAACAGGCCGGATTCCCACCCCATGATGTTCACGGTTTCGCCCCGACCAAAGGATGGCAGCCAGCCCAGTTTGATGGAAAAAATATAGATGAGCATGATCGCCGTCAGAAAAACGGGAATGGACACCCCCACAATGGATCCCCCCATGGCGATACGGGAAAAAATCCGTTTCGGATAGATGGCCGCATAGATCCCGATGGGAATGGACAGAAAAAAGATGAGCACCCCGCTGCAAAAAACCAGTTCCAGAGTGGCCGGGGCTTTTTTGAGGATGACCTCCATAGCCGGTTTTTTGTAGAAAAAAGATTGTCCTATGTCTCCGTGCAGGGCCTTTTTCAGGAATCTGACATACTGGACCGTGAAGGGATCGTTAAGACCGAGTTGATCCCGCAGAGCCTCCCGTTCCGCGGCGGAAACCGAAATGCCGGTCAACTGCCGAACCGGGTCCCCGACATTCTGCTTGATGGCAAACCCGATCATGCTGATGACCAGCATGACAATCACGGCCTGAAGGATACGGCGGATGACGAATGCGAACATATTTATTTGGGGGGAGTTTTAAGTTTTAGGTTTTAAGTTTTAAGTGGGAAGAGGAGGAGCTGCACCTACAAGGGACGTGCACATCTTGCTCTTCCTTAACCCTTAACACTTAAAACTTAACACTGTGTCAAAAGACGGGGCAGAACCCGGAAAAACCGAGACTGCCCCGCATTGAAACGCCGTCTTACTTACGGATTATTCAACAACCAGGTCCCCGAAGTAGGGGAAGTTCTGGACGTTGACGATGGGTTTGATGTCCAGGTTCTTCTTGGACGCCCAGGACAGGTTCTGCCAGTGCAGAGGAATGAAGGCCGCGTCGTTGTACAGAATCTGTTCCACTTCCTGGAGCATGGCCGAACGCTTGGCCATGTCGGTTTCGGAACGGGCCGCCATGACCAATTCATCCACCTGCGTGTTGCAGTAGTTGCCGCTGTTGTACTGGCCGTAACCGGTTTCCTTGTTCGGACACATGAGCAGATACTCGGTATAATTGGCCGAGTCCTCAGTGTCCGGATGCCAGCCGATCATCTGGATGTCGGCCACCTGGGCGTCGAACTCATCCCAGTACTGGGCCTTGGGCATGGTTTTCAAATTGGCCTTGATGTTGATCTTGGCCAGCATGGAGGTCACGGCCTTGGCGATGTCCTCGTCTTTCACGTACCGGTTGTTCGGAGCAATCATGGTGCACTGAAAGCCGTCTTCATATCCGGCTTCCTTCATGAGCTGTTTGGCTTTCTTGATGTCGTACCGGGGCGTGAGTTCGGCCTTGTAGCCGGCGAACCCTTCGGGGGCCTGCTGGCCGCCAACCGTGGCGGTACCTTTCATGAGCTTCTGGGCGATGCCGGCGTTGTTCACGGCGTAGACCATGGCCTGCCGCACCCGGGCGTCTGCGAATTCGGGACGCCGCTTCTGATTCAGCTGCAGGGTGATGATCCGGCTGCCGGACATGGTTACCAGGGACAACTCGTTATTGCTTTTGATCCGGGCGTAGTCCTGGGGGGGGACCGGCATGATGAAGTCCACGTCCCCGGAAATCAGGGCGGCCACCCTGGTGGCGTCCTGCTTGATGGGATTGAGCACGATCTCGTCGACATTACCGGGGCTCTTGGTATCCCAGTATCCGTCGTATTTGGTAAAAACAACCTTGACGCCCTGTTCACGCTCGGTGACCCGATATTTGCCGGTGCCGGACTCGTTCAGGTTGGCAAAAGAGTAGGCGGTTTTGATGATGGCATCTTTGGGCTGCCCCTTCTCATCAGTGCCGGTGTAGAACGCGCTGTCCATGGGAAAGATGTAGGTGGCCATGTTCAGCAGCAGCGGGTAGGGTTCCTTGGTGATGATGTCGATGGTGTGCTCATCCACGATCCTGGGCTCGGCAAAGGGTTCGAACAGCCCCTTGAAATCGCCGCTTTTTTTCAGGCGGGCCAGGGTCCAGGCCACGTCGGCTGCAGTAAACGGGTTGCCGCTGTGAAAAGTGACCCCTTTGCGGAGATGAAAACGCATGGTCTTGTCATCGATGCGTTCCCATTTTTCGGCCAGACGACCTTCAAACTGCATGCCCTTGGCCCAGCGGACCAGGGGATCAAAAACCATGTGCGAATACTGAAGCATGCCGCCGGAAAGCTGTACGTGCGGGTCGAGAGAGACCGGGTCGGCATCCATGGCGATGGTGATGGATTTTCCGGAAGCGGCATTGACATGTGTGACGCCGGTCAGGGTTCCCGCAAAAAGAAATGCGACAACCAGACACATCAAAGTGAGCTTTTTCACAACAAACCTCCTGTTGTTCAACTGTCGACCTGCAAAACAGACCGAATCCCCAATAACTTCCCGGTGATCGGGA